>CAYMSW010000006.1:4758-31107 GCA_964393215.1 Candidatus Woesearchaeota archaeon | reverse complement strand
AAATGTGCAAAAATGGAGGTAACACGATGTGAGGCTTAATTAATGTGCAAAGCCTTCTTAATAGAAACCTTTTTAAAAACCAAACCCAACCTATTTCTGTCGCGGAGAAAGGAGAGAGTATATCTTCTTTAAGGCAAATGAAAAGAATATTGCCAAGTTTAAGGGAAAAAAAGCGTTACATCGTTTTCGAAATAGTAGGAAACAAAACTACAGAAAAAGAAACAAACAAAGAAATAACAAATAACCTACTCAAATTTCTTGGCGAACTAACAATATCAAGAGCCCAACTAAAAGTAATAAAAGACTCTTGGAAAGACAACAAAGGAATAATCAAAGTGAACGTGAAATACCTAAATGACACAAAACTTGCATTAGGTTTAATAAAACAAATAAACAACAAAAAAGTCATAGTAAACGTTATAGGCGTTTCAGGCATACTTAGAAAAGCAAAACAAAAATTCATGGAGGGAAAATAAATGCAACAAAGCAATGCTTTACAACATCAAATGATGGGTTACGACAGAGCAAGCATGTTTAGCCCAGACGGAAGATTATTACAAGTAGAATACGCAAAAAAGACAGTAAAACAAGGAACATCAATAGTTGGTATAGTTTTCAGAGATGGTGTTCTAATTGTAGCAGACAGGAGAACATTAGACAAATTAATGGTAGTTAACTCAGTAGAAAAAGTTTTCCAGATTGACGATCATATGGCAGCAGCTGCAGCAGGAATAGTTAGTGATGGAAGAATATTAATTGAAAGAGCACAGGTTCTTGCACAGCAACACAGAGTAACATATGACTCACCAATGGATGTTTACAGCCTAGTTAAAGAAATATGTAACATAAAACAGGCTTACACACAACACGGCGGAGCAAGGCCTTTCGGAGTATCACTATTAGTTATCGGTCTTGACAAGACTCCAAAATTATTCCTAACAGATCCAACAGGAATTCACTGGGAGTACAAAGCTACAGCAATTGGCGAATCTGAAGACGAACTGAAAACAATAATTTCAAAGAACTATAAAGACAACATGTCAATGGAAGATGCATTGAAACTTGCAGTTGACGCGTTAAAGAAAGTCTTAGGAAATGAATTCAGTCTAGAAAGATTAGATGGCGGAATAATTACCCAGAAAGACAAGAAGTTCAAAAAGATTGATAAAGAAAACATAAAGAGATATTTGAAAAAATGACAGACGTAGAATCATCGGTTATAGCTAGATTAAAAAAGCAAGATAGTACATTTGAAATTTTAGTTGATTGCGACAAAGCAATGGCTTTCAAATCTGGAAATGCATCTTTAGATGATGCATTGGTAACCAATGATATCTTTAAAGATATAAAAAAAGGCGAACACGCCTCAGAAAATCTTCTTGAGAAGATATTTGGAACTACAGACAAAAACAA
The DNA here is from genome assembly GCA_964393215.1 of Candidatus Woesearchaeota archaeon. Taxonomy (GTDB): domain Archaea; phylum Nanobdellota; class Nanobdellia; order SCGC-AAA011-G17; family PNOQ01; genus CAYFNK01. The sequence continues at coordinate 29,694 of CAYMSW010000006.1, read as the reverse complement.
AGTAGCTGAAACAATCCTAAAAGAAGGAGAAATTCAGCTAACAACTGAGTACAAAAATAAGTTGAGAGAACAGAAAAGAAAGCAAATAATAAATTTAATTGCAAGAAACTCTGTAGATCCAAAAACTAACTTACCTCATCCACCGCAAAGAATAGAAAACGCGATGGATGAAGCAAAAGTTAATATTAATGAGTTTAAAAGCGCTGAAGAGCAAGTACAAGATATCGTAACAAAATTGAGAACAATACTTCCAATTAGCTACGAAATAAAAATATTAGCAATTAAGATCCCTGCACAATTTTCAGGACAGAGCTATTCAATACTAAAAAAGTTCGGAAATCTTCTAAAAGAAGACTGGCTAAATGATGGCTCAATGTTAGCAACAGTAGAAGTCCCGGCAGGATTGCAAAATGACTTGTTTGACAGCTTAAACAATTTAACTCATGGTCAGATAGAAGTTACTGAAACAAAGAAAAATTAATGGAGATTCTATAAAATGGGAGAAGTATTACTAAAAGACGGAACAATAGTTATTCCTGGCGAAGTATTAGCTAAAGGAATGGACTACTTGCCTAGTAAAGGCACATTTAGAGAAAGTGAAGACATAATTTCTTCAGTTATTGGTGTATTCAAACTTGAAGGAAGACTTGCAAAAGTTACAGCACTAAAAGGAACCTACATACCAAAGAAAAATGATATGGTAATTGGTAAGGTAGTAGATGTTGGAACTGGCGGATGGAGAATTGATATAGACTTAGCATTTAATGCAGGAATTCCTCTAAAAGAAGGATCTAGAGATTTCATACCAAATGGTGCAAACCTAAGCGATTATTATGATGTAGGAGACGTAATAGTTGGTAAAATAGTTGGAACAAAAGGTCCAAAGATAATTGACATTTCGATGAACTTTCCGGGATGTAGAAAACTAATCGGTGGAAGACTAATTCGTGTTGAAACCACAAGAGTTCCAAGAATAATCGGAAAAGAAGGAAGCATGATTAAGATGATTAAAGAAGGAACTGGAAGCAACATCATGGTTGGGCAAAACGGTACAGTTTGGATTTCAAATACAGATCCAGATAAAGAATACAAAGCAACCATGGCAGTGAAGAAAGTCAACGATGAAGCATTCAAGAGTGGATTGACAGATAAAATCAAGAAATTCTTGGAGGGAAAATAAAATGGCGTACAAGAAAAGATTTGACGGTAGAAAATTTGATCAAATAAGAGAGATGGAAGCTAAAGTTGGAGTAATTAAGAGAGCCACAGGTAGCGCAATGTTTAGAATGGGAGAAACAGTTGCTTATGCAGCAGTTTATGGTCCAAGAGAATTGTTCCCAGCGTTCCTACAAAACCCATCTAAAGCAAGATTGAATTGTATATACGATCTTTTGAGTTTCTCTGTTACAGATAGAAAAAGACCTGGACCCTCAAGAAGAAGCACAGAAGTTTCTCTAGTAACAACAAATTCGCTAGAACCATCATTAGATCTAAAAGCATATCCTCTAACTGGAGTAGATGTATACATTTACATAACTCAAGCAGATGCTGGTACAAGAACTGCAGGAATAAATGCAGCAGCCTTAGCTTTAGCAGATGCAGGTGTTCCAATGAGAGATATTGTAGCATCAGTAGCGGTAGGAAAAGTCTCAGATAAAATTTGTGTAGACTTAACTAAAGAGGAAGAAGATCATGAAGAAGGTGCAACAGATATGCCAGTAGCAATTATGCCTAGAACTGGTAAAGTAACTTTATTGCAACTTGATGGAAACATGACTGCTGATGAAATAGACGAAGCAATAAAGATGTCAGAGAAAGCCTGTAAAGAAATTCACAAAGTACAAGCAAAGGCTTTGAAGGAGGGTTACAAGTAAAATGGCAAAAGAAACTACATTGAGATTAGATGGCAGAAAAGAGGACGAATATAGAAAGCCAATCGAAATAAAACTTGGCATTTCAAAGAAAGCAGAAGGTTCTGCCTGGGCAAAAATAGGTAACACAGAAGTTATTGCCGGAATAAAGATGAAAACTGGAGAGCCATTTTCAGATAATCCTGATGATGGAGTTTTAATTACAGGTGCAGAGCTATTACCAATGTCATCTCCTGAATTTCAACCAGGTCCACCAGGACAACCAGCAATTGAATTAGCTAGAATCATTGATAGGGGAATAAGAGAATCCAAGATGATCGATCTAAAGAAATTGTGCATAAGAAAAGGTGAATTGGTTTGGACAATATTCCTAGACATATACACAATGAATGACGATGGAAATTTGATTGACACTGCTGCATTGGCTGCATTGGCTGCACTAAAATCTGCAGTTCTACCAAAGTTAGATGGTGACAAGGTTCTATATGGTGAATTCACAAAGACATCAATACCTTTAAAACTACTACCTGTAACTACGACAGTAGTCAAAATTGGCAACAATTTGATGGTTGATCCAAACACTGATGAAGAAGATTTGCTTGGTTCAAGATTAAGCGTTGCAACATCAGAAAAAGGAGATGTACATGCACTTCAAATGGGTGGATCACAAGGTATGTCAAGAGAAGAAATAAAAAAAGCCATCGAAATTGGTAAAAAAGCTTCAAAGGATTTGAGGAAAGCACTAAAATGAAACTAACTAAATACGAAAAAGCAAGAATAATTGGTGCAAGAGCATTACAAATTGCAATGGGTGCACCAGTTCTAATAAACATGGCTAAAAAGGATTACGAAGAACTTGGTTTTAATCCAATAAAAATAGCTAAAAAAGAATTTGACAAAAGTGTTTTACCAATAACAATCAAAAGGCCTATGCCTTAATTTTTTTCTTTTTTTTAAAATAAATTCTATTAGCACCAACAAGTACAGTAATTATTATAGCAATAAAAACCATGACACCAGGAGTATGTGATTGTACAAAATAAACTGCAGTATAAAAAACGTCAGCAGGAGTTTCTATATTAGGATTTTGTGGATCAAAACTAGTAGTATCATTTCCTCTATTGCTAGAAGCACCCGGCAATCCACCATAGCCACCACCAGAACCAGTCGGACTATCTCCTCCAGTAAAAGTCACAACATCAGGATATTCACAACCATCACTTAAATCACCATTTCTATCTTCATATCCATGATAACAACTATCGAACCTACAAGCACCATCTACACAAGAACTAAATCCTCTTGGATAATAACATATATTTCCACATTCTCCACAATTAAAAATATCAGAACTCAAATTAAATCCCTCATCAACATAACCATCAGGCCAAGTAGTATTAATATAATTTCCAGTCAAATATAAATCATCACCATCATTATCAACATTATCACAAACTTCTAAATTATATGAATTCTGACCAATGGGCATATCTAAAAGATTCCATGAATGTTCAGATGTATTGCTAATTTGCCCAATCCTATTGTAAAACTCATGACTAAGCATACCAATTCCATCATACTCATTTGTCATCTGAGACCACCACATAACATTCATTTCATTGTCCCAAGGCCCACCAATACTTTCAAAACCTAACTCATTATATAATTTCATAGAATCACTAACTTTGTGCCAAAGATCCCTATTACCGTACCACCAAGCTATCGGAACTATACTTCTATCTAACAATTCAACAGAGTGCCAAGTCGCACCCTCTTTACCACCATATCTAACCATCTCAGTTTCAAATTGACCATTATGAAATGGACTAATCATATCATCCCACATCAAAACAGTTGTATCTGGGTTATATTCATGTATCATTCTTGTAACATTGTTCAAGAACATAGCAAGAACCTGATAGTTTTCCAATCCCCTTTTAATGGCCCTTCCATCCCTATTCATTCCTCTTATTTCATCCATTCCAATGAAAACATAATCTGGATCGATAGCTTCCATAGCAGGTTTCAAAGTATATGAATCAAAAGTCTCATATGCCAGAGGATCAAGTAAAGTATTGTAAGGAGTTCTAGTATCCTGAAATGTAATAACATAATTATGATCTAATCTAATCTCTTGCCCGGAATCAATGCTTCCAGTTGGGATCCTCTCAATAGTTGTCTCCCTACCATTCACATAATCATAGACATTAAACACACCAGAATGGGTAATAGTATAATCAACACCCCTTTGATATTTTATAGTTCTATCAACATTCCATAATTCAGGTTCACCATCAGGAGTATCGATAACATTCCTCAACAAAAACCTTGGTTCGATTATTTCAATATCATCAATCCAAAACTCAAGTGGTGTTGTCGGTTGTGCCTTGGAATATATTCCGATATGAGTCGTATCTGGATAAGCAATAATCATAATTTGCTGCTTTTTCCAAGAATTACTTCCATTTAAAGATACAGTTGATCTAGAACTTCCAGTGGCATCCCCATTTTCATCAACAATACCTACAGTGACTTGTGGTTTTTTATCGTTATCTATCTGAATTTTCTTTAGCCATAGACTAAACAAGTAATATTTATTTTCTTCAATAAGATAACTTCTACTATAATTTTCAGAATACATATGTGCACCAGACCTTCCATAATCAGTTCTATCATTTTCCTGAGTCAATTTCGCTGCACAATTTCCAGAATGCGCATTTCCAGTTCCACAATCAATAGACCAATAATCCCCTTCAGAAAAATTTTGCAACCCAAAATACCACCCAACTGGTTGATCAGCACCACCTGAACTTTCCTCAAAACCAGGATTAACTATTTCAACAGGAGAGGTAATTTCATCCCTAGGGACCAAAACATCTTGACCATCAAAAACAAAAGGAGCATCATAAGAATAAAGTCCTTCAAATAAATTAGGATTAGCCCTATCAACAGTGGAAGGATATATTGACATTGCATTCAAAAATCCTCTTTCCAAAATATATTGCTTATCTGCCAACCTTGATTCAATACTGGATGTATTATAGATTGTTCCTATACCGGCAGTCCATAAATTATATTTATATTTAGCTAGATTATCAATCCATTCATATTTATCAGTATAAAACGGCGGGGCATGATTACTTGCACAACTAGTACAACTATCTCCATAAAAACCTCTAATATTAATATCTGGCCAATCATGAATACTCACTTGTGCTAAATTCATAACATCCTGCTCACTAGTTAGCAACCAAGTTAAAGTAACTGCTGAATAAAATAAACCAGGATAATCTTCACCCAAAATAAAAATTTCATCCTGATCAATATACAAAACATATCCCTGTCCATGTTCTCCTAAAACATCAGAATTAATATCTATTCCCTTAGCATTTGCAAGTTGACTAATAAATGGATCTTCATTTGGATTCCCAACAATAATTCTTTTATCAGAAGTAATTTGATCCAAACTCAAAATGTTAAAATCTATAGAACCAGAACTATTTGCTATAACTTCATTTCTAATATAATCTGCTACAAAACTATCATCACTATTTTCAATATCAACAAAAATTTGCCAAGTGCTATCAACGCCAACAAAATTATTACAATCTAAATAATCAACATATTTTGGAGAAGGCACAACATTAATTTCAAACCCAGGGCAGCTTGAAGATAAAGCAATTCTTTCAGCATCCCCAGAAAAGTAAATTAATCCACCTAGAATAAAAGTTACCACCAAAATAACAATCAAACCTTCAACCCTCTTTTTCATAAAAATAAACTGTAATAGATTTTTATAAATCTACCTCTTTAAGCATATAGTTAGAAATATAAACTACATTAATTTACTTTTTTCAGAGATGAAACCTCTAGAAGACATACACTTGCTAGGTAGAGAAAGATACTATTGTCCAGAACGATCAATGGAAGCACTTGGAAATTGTGCATTCAGATTGGAGAGCCTACTAATAGACACTTGTGCCTGCACTCCAACCTGCGAATTAAGAGAAGAAGATAAAGAAATTCTTGAGAGAATGTTCTCCGAAAAAACTGGATATCGCAACTGGCATCCAAAAGAATGTGCAAACTACGTAATGGAATTAATAAAAGAGGTCGAAAGAAATAAAAATATAGTAACAACAAGAGGAGTAGTAAACGAATTAAATATTTCTAGTAAAAAAGTGGGACTTAGAGAATTAGCACAAGCAGTTAATAGTCTTAAGAGAAAGCTAAGGTCTAGAATTATAGATACAGCACATGTGAGGGACGAAAATTTCTGGAGAATAAAAAAAGGACTAGCTTGCGTAAGAGACCATTTCAAACTATCTCAAGTAGATTATGAATTATTATGTACTGCTATAAACCTGGCTGAAGAAACAGAAGGAAGGATTGGAATATTAACAAATGATGGCGGACTTTTAAAAGCAGTAGAAGATTATAATTTATCAAGCGAAGGACTTGCACACAGATATTTCTTTGGCACTGGAAGAGAAATACGTGCATATACTTTTTTATCAGATAGAGGTAATACGTCTAATTAGTTAACTTATTCACAACCTCTTCCTGAACTTCATCCTCTTTTTGATAACCATTAACCTTAATCACTCTTCCAGAATATTTCTCTAAAATTGGAAGTGTTTTCTCTCTGTATATTTCTATTCTTTTCTTAACAGTCTCTTCAGTATCATCAACTCTACCCCTTAACAGAATTCTTCTAACTAACTCTTCATCAGGAACATCCAGATAAATCAATTTTTCAACATCAACAAGATTATTCAATTCATCAGCTTGAGCAATTGTTCTTGGTATTCCATCTAAAAGTAATTTTTTTTCTGGAAACTCTGTCAACCTCTTACCAAATAACTTCATTGTTTGCTCATCACTTACAAAATTTCCATCGTCAATAGTCATTGTATTTAGAATTTCTTGCTCTAACTCATCCAAATCTTCTTTTTCTTTTAATTCTCTAAACATATCACCCGTAGAAAAATGATGTAAATCTAGATTCTCAGCTAATCTTTCTGCTTGAGTTCCTTTTCCACTACCTGGCGGACCAAAAATAAGAATTGATTTTTTCATTTTTCAAAGATTATCAGAGTAACTATATAAAAATTACCCAACTGCACTAACATGATCCTTCTTATTCAACCCAATAATATTATCTACAAAACTCTCAATTTTTGACTCGTGACTAACCAAAATAACTTGTTTTATCTTCAATTCATCTAAAACTAAACGCAACCTATCCAACTGAGCTTCAGAAAAACCATCAGTGGGTTCATCCAGAATAATCAAATCTCTAGTTTTAATAGAACTCATCATATCATTAATAACCTGATTCAAAGCTAAACGATAAGCTAGAGCAGCAGCAGTTTTTTCCCCACCACTTAAATGTAAATAATCAATGTCATGTCCTGCTTGCTCAATAACTGGGGTAAATTGCTCATCAATGCCAATCTTTAACATTTCATTATCAATCAAAATCTCAAACCAGCTCCTAAACAATTCATTAAAATCACTAAATGCTTTTAACATTATTTTCCTTTCAATAGTCTCCATCAAATTGATAAAATCTTTCTCAAAAAATGACTGAATACCACTTAAATGTTCAATGTTTTTCTTAACTTTCTCTTTCTCTAAAATTTCTTTCTCCAAATCTTCTAAATATACTTTATTTGTGGCAACTTCTCTTTCAAAACCAGCTTTCTCGACCTCAACTTTTCTTAAATTTTCCATACAGCCATCCAAATCATTTTTCAGTTTAGAATAAGTTTCATTTACACCTTCAAACTCATGCAACTCAACCTTCAAAGTTTTCAATTCAGAATCTAAAGAACTCAACTCTGTTTCAGCTTTAACAATTTCTTCCTTCAAACTAATCTCTTTCTTCTTTTTCTCTTCTAAGTTTCTCAACTTTAAATTGTTCAACTCTATCTCTTTCTCACTAACTTTCAATTTCTCCAAATCTTTCTTATATATTCCTAACAAATTAACCTTACCGTCTAAATTTTCTTTAAAATTACCTAATTCCCTCTCAGTTTCAGCAACAATTTTATCTTGCTCGATAAAAACAGACTTCTTATGAGTTTCTTGCACAATCTGTTTACAGGTAGGACACTTATCTAGATCATGAAATTTACCTTTTATTTCATTAGCGTGTTCAATTCTAACTTCATAAGTGCTAACTGTCTTTTTGATGGAATCAATTTTCATTTCTAAATTTGAAATTTCAACCTCCTTTTCCCTTATCTGCGATTTTAACTCTTCAACATCATTTCTCTCTCTAACATCGGAACTCAATTCCGAAATTTCTTTACCAATAATTTCCAAATCACCCTTAAATCTTTCAACATTGCTTTTCAAACCTTCAATTTTAGAATTTTTACCAGAAACTAAATTTTTTACTTCATTCAATCTATTAATTTTACCTTCAATCAAACCAATTTCATCTTTTTTACTTTGTAATTCCTTAGAAGCAATCTCCATTAATGGACTCAATCTCAAAACATCTTCATTTAGCTTTCTTATTTTCTCATTTATATTCTCCTTACTTCTCCTCTTATCTTCTAAATCAGAGACAAAGCCAGAAAACTCTTTCACTTTCCCCTTAATCTTTGTAACAAACAACTTTGAATTCACAATAACAGTTTTGTACTTATCAATTCCAAAAACACGACGCAAAATATTCAATCTTTCTTCAGGATTCTCTAACAAAATATGTTTCATTTCTTCCTGTGGAGTATAAACAGTATATCTAAAAATCAGATCTTTACTTTTAGTCAAAAACTCTTGAGGATAGTTCAACAAATTAATAACTTCTTGTTTTAACTCAGTAGAGCTCAAATCCTTCCTCTCATTATCAATTACAATAAAACCAACATCTTGATTAACACTAGATTTTCCTCTAACCAAATTACGATTAACTTTGATTTCCTTACCATCCAATTCAAACTCTAATTCAACAGATCCAGAATTTTCACCATTCCTCAACAAAACAGCACCAGACAATCCACTTCTTCTAGTTCCAAATAAAGCAAACTCAATAGCCAACAAAACAGTTGACTTACCACTACCAATATCTCCGCTCAACAAAGTAGAACCAGTAGGAAAATTAACTTCAGCATCTTTGTAGCTTCTAATATTTCTAAGCTTAACTTTCTTAATTAACATTCCAAATTTCCCCCAATCCTAAAACTTTAATCATATTTTTTTCTAAACGATTTTCAAAATCAGTATTGGTTTCACCTTCTTGCTTTTCATCATTCAAAACCTCTACAAAACTAGAAACATCAAAATCGCTTTCAAATTCAGAAATAAATTTGTTTTCTATATCATCAGTACTTCCAGTTTCAACTTCGAGATCAACTATTTCCTTACTTTGTAACTTAGAAGTATTCTTCAGAACAATATATGCACCCTCCAATTGAGCAAAAATCTCTCCAAAATCTATTTCGCTTACTTTTCCCGACGACAAAACACCTTTTACCCTAAGTAAAACAATTTTATCATTTACATCTAAACCTTTAACCTTCTCCAAAACAAAATCATGAGCTTCAAAAGAATTTTTGCCATCAACCTCAATTTTTAAATCAACAACTTCTTTCAAACCAATAAAAATATGTTTAACTTCTTCAATCTTAGAGTTCTGAACATTCACAATATAAAATCCTCCGCCCTTATACTTCTCCAACTCAGCAAAATTGTTTGGAAACAAAGCTCCAGGATATGTAACAACACCATAATCATCAACATTTTTGTTCATAACTACATGTGGATGTCCACCTGCATAATAATCAAAACCTTTTGGAAATTTATTCAGAGAAATTCCTTCTACCATTTCAAACCCGCCAGGCTTATACTCTTCAATTATATGGTGAAATAAAAAAACCTTAAATCCATCTTCGCTTTCCAAGTTGCTCTTATCTAAAATATCATAATCTAACTTTTCTAAACCAGCAGCTTTTCCATAAAGTCCAGTCAATTTAACTCCAGTTCTATCAGTAACAAAATTCAACTTCAAATTTTCATCTCTAACTACATCCATTACATTTACAACTAAGCCAGCATTCTCTAAAACATCCAACATAGTTTTTCCAGATGGACTAAAATCGTGCGAACCAGGGATCACATAACATTCAATCTCATCATCTCTCAACTTCTTCAAAATGGAACTAACTTCTTTTATCAAATCAATATTAGGTAAAGCAGTATTAAACAGATCACCAGCAATTATCACAAAACCAACCCTTTCAGCGACACAAGTATCAATAGCTCTACGAAAAGCTTCAATGCCTAAAGAATTTAACTTCTCCTCTTTCCAACCACCAATATGAACATCGGCTATGTGAGCAAACTTCATAAAATGGCAAATGATACCTATCTATTAAGAATTTCTAAAGGGCAAAATAACTAATCAGCGTAGCAAAGGCACCAAGAATAGTTCCCTTAATTATAGCCATTTTATTTCTTTCCAGATAATAGCTAGAAACCACCATCAAAACCCAAGCAATTCTGGCAAAAAGAGTATACACAAAATCAGCATAATAAAGAGAAGTATACACTAACAGAACTACTGCCATTGCAATATATTGTTGATTTTTCACAAATAGAGATACAACTACAATTATTCCAAAGGCAAGTAACAATTGATAATGATAATTAGCTACAGGAGCAATAAAAACTCTAACTGTAACTAACAGAAAAAACGGTATACTACCAAGAGCTAAAAAATCTCTAGCAAGCGTTTTCAAAAAACTCCTCTCTTTCTTCATAAACTAAAATAAAATTAGAACTTTAAAAAATTAACCCCCATAAACTTCTTCTTTCAAAACACAAAGGTCACCAAGATTTCTATAACCTTTCTCAAAATCCAAACCATAGCCAACAACAAATTCATTAGGTATAACAAAACCCAAAAAATCAATCCATAGTTTCTCAAATTCCGGCAATCTCCTATCTGGTTTATTCAATAAAGCAGCCAATGCAATTCTATCTTCACCAACTCCCTGCCCAATAAGGTGCCGTCTAAGAAGACTAACGGAACGTCCAGTATCAACTATATCTTCGACCAATAGAACGCCTCTATCATTACCACGCAATTTTTCCATAATTCTTTGGATCTGTGCAGGATCTGGAAATTCAACTATGCCTGTAGACTCAGTACCTTCCGCATAACCACTTTTAACTTTCAAAAATTCAGTTTCAATTTCAAAAGCATAGTGTCTATCTGTAAACAAATCACCATAAAATTTGGCAGCTCCATCAAGCAAGGGCACAACTAAAGGGTTCATACCACTAAATTCGTTATAAATATCATGAGCCATTCTTTCAATTCTACGCTTAATATGCTCCTCTAAAACTAAAATTCCTTTAATATCCCTTCTAAAAACTTCAGGAATCTCATAATTATCCGGATTAAGAAGTTCATTCCCTCTCAAGTCCTCTGCCTTCAAAACAGTCATAAAAAAAGAAATAAAGAAATATATTTAAGTTTATCCACCACAGGATGCAACGTTATTGCTTCCAGTAGAACTCCAACCAAAACCAGGTCCAGGAGCTACAGCCTGCAAATCATGATTCTCACATTCTCCGGGAGCATCATTGAAAGCGCCACAAATTGTGTTTAACAAACTTACTGAATCTCTTCCGCTCTGAGCTTCAACACCATTGACAATCAAAGTAGGCGAACCACCAATACTATATTTTTCGTTGTCTGCCTTGTGAATATCAAACATCGGGTATCTTCCACTCAACCAAGAATCAGTATCTTCCAAATTTGCCAAAACGTTAAACTCTTCGTCAGCCGCAGCAGTACAGGAACTCAACATTCCAGTATCAATTCCTACTTCAGCTAAACATCTCTCACTGTCACCGTCTTCCAAGAAACACTGCAAATAATCAAGCAACTTATCCTCTTGTTCTTCAGCAATACAATACTGATTCAATTGCTCTTCAACTTCTCCGGCATTTGGATGCATTGCATAGTAAACAAACTTTAATTGGAAATCTATCTTATCATTCAAAAGATATGCAACAGGTAAAATTCCCTTCTCAACCTGTGTTCCATATGGACAATGGCTCATAATAAAAAGCTCAACAACAGGCTTATCATTCTTGGGAATTGCTGCTTCAACCATTCCATTATTTTCTGAACCAGAATTACCTATAACATCATCCAAATCAACAGCTTGCAAAAATAATTTATTACCGTCTTTTGAAACATAAACAGGACTTTCTTGTCCCATGACATCCAAATTTATTCTATACATTCCACTCTCTTGAGTTATACCGTTTGAAGTAGCTACTGCTTGTCCCTGTAATAATACACTATTAACGAAATCCAAAGTCTTCTCTTCAACATCACCGCTTCCAACTGCCATTCCAGGAATTCCACTGTTCCATACAGATAGAACTAACAAAACACCTAAAACAAAACTAGCAACTTTCCACGAATTCAGTTTCTTTTTCTTAGCAAATTCTTCAATTTTTTCAACAGGATTATTCTCTTCTGTCATTTTAAACCGAAAAATTAGTATTATATATAAGTGTTTCCCAAAACCAACAAAACTTAAATACCCAAATATCAAGCTACCAGAATGAAAAAAATTATCTTTTTACTAGCTTTTTTAATCTTAATTAGTGGGTGTACAGAAATTCCAGAAGAAATTGAAAACTTGGAAAATGAGTGTAGCACACACTTAGAATGTATCTTAGTTGTTGACTCAAACGAATGCTGTGTTCCATGTATAACCTATGATTACGCAACAGATGATATCATAGCAAGAAATGCAGAAGAATACTATGAATGGAGAGCAGAGAATTGTGAAGGCGTAGGATGTGCAGCATGTGCTCCAACTTATCTAAATCAGGACAAATACGAGGCTAGATGTATAGAAAACCAGTGTGTTAAAGAGGCGGTTTAATCTTCTTCAAGAACTACTGGACCAACATATCCACAATCATTACACTGATATTTTCCAAATTGTCCACCCATATACAGATCTATATTTTCTGATTTACATTGTGGACATTTTTTTGCCATGCCACTAATAAAATAAAAGAATTTATAAATTTGGTTATATTGCAGTTTTTATGGGATTAGAAAAGTTAACAAGTATCGTTGAAGATAGAAAAAAGGTCTTCGAACAATCAATTTCTCAGGCCGTTGATACCTTGCCCGTACAGGATGTACTAGATGAAATAAAAGATGAAAAACCATGGTACATAGAAGGTAACTGTTTGATCTTTAAAAAAGGGCCATATAAAATTACACTATTTAATAATACATTAAATCTTTTTGGTTATGAAAATTTAGTTCATAGAAGCTTTGAAGGAGATGAGACAACTAAGTTTTATCAAAAATTGCTTGCAGATCTTTCTGAAGAATAAATCATTTTAACTGTTTTTCAGCCCTCTTTATCATATCTTTCTTCAAAGCTATAAAAACACCACCCTTTTTCCCTTTCACAAAAGTAATTTCACCATCTTCAATTATTTTAGAAATATCTTTTCCTTCAATATCTAAATGAGTAACGGTTGCGCCAGACTTTCCTTTCTCATGTATGTAAATCTTAACATCCTTTAACTTTTTCTTTCCATATCCTGGACCGCTCATAAACTTTATAAATTTTCCCTGCTTTTATATTTTATGGATAAACTCATTGTTGCTGGAAGAACAAATTGGAAAGGAGGATTCTATACGAAGTTTAAAGCAGAACAAAAGTCTATGAAAATCATAAAAAAGTTATTTGAAGAACTTGGTTGCGAATATTTTGTTGATAACCAAGTCATTCCTAAAACATTTTCAAATTATGATAAGTGGAAAGATCAATGGATACCTCTTAATACCAAAGATATTTCAGGAGATATAGTCTGCGGTGATAAAATAATTCATTTATTCATAAGTAAATATAAGGAATTAAATGAAATAAACAGCACAATAAATAAATATTCAGAATGGGCTCAACCAAAATATAAAAAAGGATTTGAACCTACTTCTTCATCTTAGGTAAAACTTTGTAAGCAAACAATGCACCAACAATAATTATTCCCCAAAAGACAAGAACACCAATTATTCTAAAAGCAAATAATGCTAAATTAGCTATCAAAACAATAAAAACCAACCAAGTTATTTCTTTTTTCATTTTACTAACACAATTTTCTTACCATCTGCCAAGTATTTAAAATCTTTCCCAGATGTGTAACCCATTAATTCAGCAATTGGCTGTGTACCATTTGTAGTACTTTTACTGCCGTGACTAGGAATAACAATCTCTGGGTCCAACATATCAATCATATCCCTAATATCCTCAATAGAACCATGCCCAGAAGAATGAATATCTTTGTACAGTCTAACTCCTCTTTGAACCAATTGCTTCTCCAACTTAGCCCTATTTGTTATATTTGGCTCAACAGGAATAGTTGTACAAGAAAAAATAACGTGATCATCATGAACAAATCTGAAAGGTACTCTATGATCTCCAATTCGTGTTAAAATAGCGTTAGGTTCAGCTTGATTACCTGTAGAAACAACAAGATACTTATCTCTCTTTTTCTCTATTTCCTTCAACTTGGTAACAACTTGCCTAGAAAAAGTCATTATCTCGACGTCTTTGCTAAAATTAACTAACCCAATATTCTCAGCAGCCTTTGTATATTTAGCTAAAGAACGACCTAAAAACACAATTTTTCTATTTAATTTCTTACCAAACTCAATTGCACTCTTCAATCTTGCTAACTGACTAGCAAAACTAGTGAATAACAAAGCGTGACCTTTATTTTCGGCACCAAACATAACATCTTTCAACATTTCTCGAGCAACACTTTCAGAAGGGGTCTTACCAGCCCTATGAGAGTATAAAGAATCGACAAAAAGAGCAATAACCTTTCCGCTACTACCTATTTGCTTCAATCTCCTAATGTTTGGTTTATGCCCCAAAACAGGATTGTTATCTAATTTAAAGTCGTTAGTGTAAACAATTATACCTTCAGGAGTATGTATAGCAATAGTAGAACTATCTGGAGTTGAATGAGACATAGCAATCAATTCAATTTTAATATTTTTAGAAACTTCAACAATGCTTCCAACCTTGGTAGGAACTAATTTATTTCTCAACTTTAATTTCTCATCATGAGCCAAAGTCTTCAAAACTTCAATAGTATAAGGAGTTGCAATAATTGGACATTTATATTTGTCTTCCAAATAAGGTATGGCACCAATATGATCTAAGTGACAATGAGAAGAAACAATCGCTTTAACTTTACCTTTAAGAGAATCAATCAAAGAATCGTCAGGTATTGCACCTATTCTTTGCAAACCTTTTGGAGTTAAATTCCTTCTATCTCCACCACTTTCATCAAAATCAACAATACTTGGTAAATATAATCCGATGTCAATAATTACAGCCTCATCCCCAACTTTAATGACAGTCATATTTTTTCCGACTTCGTTGTAACCGCCAACACCAATAATCTCTATTCTCATATGGATAAAATCTCTCTTATTTTGTTTAAATAGCTTTCCATTGAATATGTCAAAATCAACAAATGCTTATATAACTAAAACCGACGTATTTCTATTTTAATGCGAAATCTTATTTCAATCAGGAATTTGTCAAAAAGCGATGTTGATAAGCTAATTAAAGAAGCAAGAGAACTAAAAAAAAGACCTGAAAAAAGTGTTCCATTAAGAGGAAAAAAAGTTGCTTCATTATTCTTTGAAAATTCCACAAGAACAAGATTAAGTTCAGAAACTGCAGCCAAAGACTTAGGTGCTGAAGTAAACGGTTTCGCAGGAGCCGAAGGGACTTCTGTGCAAAAAGGAGAACCATTAGTAGATACAGTAAGAATGCTAGAACAATACGGACATGATTTAATTTTTATGAGGCATAATCTTGAAGGCTCAGCAAGACTTGCAGCAGACCACTTACAAATTCCACTAATAAATTGCGGAGACGGATCTGCAAATCACCCGACACAAACACTTCTAGATTTAATGACAATAGAAGAAACATTTGGACAATTAGATGGTCTCAAAGTAGCATTAGTTGGAGACTTAAAATATGGCAGAACTGGAAGTTCACTTCTACAAGCATGTGAGTTATACGATATTGAACCTTGGTTAGTAACACCACCGGGACTAGAAATGGCAAGTTGGAGAGTTAGAGACTTTGAAGCAGCAAGTACAAGGCATGCAGTATTATGTGATGATTTGGAAGAAGTTCTAAGAAGAGTTGATGTTGTATATATGACAAGAATCCAAAGGGAAAGGTTTCCAAAGGGACCAGAAGGAGATAGAGAATATGAAAGAGTTAGCGGACTTTTTAGTATAAATGAAGAAAATATACTCAAAGCAAAAAAGAAATTGATAGTTCTACATCCACTACCAAGGTGCAAAGAAAATTTAGAGATTGCAATGGAGGTGGATGAAACAGGACACGCAAAATACATAGAACAAGCAGGAAATGGTTTGTGGATGAGACAAGCAATTCTACTCAACTCATTGCTCAAGATTGGTTACGAGGGAAGATACAATTCGGAAGAAGAACTTGAAGAATGGGAACCAATTCCAATAGCAAATGGAAAAAAAGTTGGAGAACATCTACTATATAGAATTAGTAATGGAACAATAATAGATCACATAGAAGCAGGAAATGGAGAAAGAGTAAGAAGAGTTCTAAACGTAGGACAATTTGCAGGAAAACCAAGAATATTTGCAGAAGAAGTTCGTAGCGAAAGATATGGAGCAAAAGACGTTTTAGGATTTCAAGACACAGAATTAACAACAGCACAACTAAATCAATTGAGCATAGTTTCAGAAAGAGCAAGAGTAAATATAATTAGGGATGGAAGAGTTCATAGAAAAGGAAGGGCAATTATTCCGAATAGATTAGAAGGAGTAATTCAATGTCAAAATCCAAAATGTATTCAAGATCCAAGATATCAAGAACACACGCCAAGTATTTTCTATACAGAATCTAGAGAGCCATTAAGTGTAAGGTGCAACTACTGTGACAAACCTATGGAAAGAGAAGAAATAAAATTAATCTAACAATAAGCTCCAATTAAACTATTCTGAGAATCAAATATCAAACCAATTTTTCTGTCATCTAAAATATTTCCAGCACCATCAATCTTCATAACTCTGATTCTTTTATCTAAATAACAATAATTAACATTCTGCCCTTCTTCATCACCAATATTACATCTCAGACTACCTAAAATATCATAACCAAATAACTCAATACCGGAAAATTCATATTCTCCATAATTTATTCCTGCCAGTTCTTCATGAGTAACAGTGTTGTTCCATGCATCGATGCTTCCATTCAAACTAACATCAACACAATCGGGACTATATGCAACATCACTTCCACCAAAATAATAGAATCCAAAAATAACCAATCCAGCCAAAACAACCAATCCAACCAAAATCGGGCTAACTATGAACTTAACAACACCTAAAAAGAATCCAAAAATCCCCTTAATCACCTTGAAAATAATGTTCATAAAACTAAATAAAATAGTAAGCTTAAAAAACTACCGAAATACAAAAACAATTATGATCTGGCCAATAATACAAACAGTTCTAGGAATAATATTCATAATAACTGGTGCAGCTGGTCTTGCACTACCTGTAATTCCGGGAGTTCTATTTATAGTAATAGGAATAAGTTTAATTCTCCACATATCTCTAAAAAAATCCTGGCAAATTTTCAGGAAAAGGGTACTAAACTAATTTCATCGCCTATCTTCAAATTAGATTTCTTCATTTCTAAAACATATTTAGCAGGCTTTCTAGATGAAGCATAAGGAGTAAATGGATAAACTCTTTTCAAATCAACGACCTCCATATCAGAATTAACCCAAGCAACATCAATAGGATAGAAAACAAAGAACATATGGATAGCACTATTATAAGTTCCATCCTTTCCAGTACTCAAAATAACAGATTCTCCATCACCCAAACCTCTAAACATTAACCCTCTAAACTTAGAAAAAAACGTTTCAAAAACAAAACATTTAGAAGAAACAACCCTATCACCTACAAGTACTTTATAAAACATAAACTAAAAATTCAAAAACAACTTTTAAATGTTTCTAAAATATAGAAATATTTTTATAGGGGAGTTTAAAGTTTGAAACTATGGTTGACGAATTCAATGATGAACCTGAACTTGAAGAAAACATCGAAGTTGATCCCTCATCAAAAGAAGACAACGTCTACAACGAAAGAGGAAGACAGTCCAGAGTAGCCGATGATGAGATATCGCCTGAAGAAGAAGGGTTCATGCAAGGTTACGAAGAGGACGAAGAAGAATAAATAAGGGGGACAACAAATTATTTCTTACAGGCGGAGCTATCTAAGACTTTCCTTCAAGCTGAGCTTTTAGAATGTTAAGCATCAGATTTCTATCTTCTCCACTATCTCTAAAATTCAATTCATCAGAAGGAATTACCAAAACAGGATGGTTCTTCTCATATTCTCTAATCCAATCTTTGTAAAATTTATCCAACTCTCTTAAATATGGATTTGAAGGATCTAATAACTCAATCTCCTCTGGCCTATTCCTCTCTTTAATTCTATCTATTAAAACATCAATAGGTGCATCCACATAGATAAGTGAATCATAACTCAACGGAAATCGTTCAACCTCGGCATCAAAAACCCTCATATATAATTCAAGATCAGAATCTGAAATACGACCTTCAGCATGCAATTTTAACGCAAATACAAATCGGTCCTCCAAAACAGTTCTATCTTGAACACAACTATCAGGACAATATTTCATATCAATAAAATTTTGTGATCTATGATGTCGCATATAAAATTGAAATTCTGCAGCTATATCAGACGGTATGCTTTTATCCTCATAAAATGGACCTAATAAATCCCGATTTACTCTCTCTTCAAAAAGTTTCCATCCCCAAGAATTACAAATCGCACTGGCTATCACAGATTTACCAGCACCAATATTTCCAGAAACACCTATAATCTTTTTTCCTCTAGGGGGTTCAGGTCTTTCTAGTCTCCATACATCAGGGTAAGTTTCACCACCAACAACTACCATAAAAAAACAAACAATATTCACTTTATAAGAATTATTCGCCTGTAAAATCATCAATACTATGCTTAAAATCTTTCTCAGACTTAATCATTCCTTTAGCCAAAGAATATTCCCTAGCCAAAATATAGAAAACCAAACCCAAACTCTTCTTTCCTTTATTATTACAAGCTACAACTAAATCAACATTAGCACATTCATTATTTGTGTCACAAAGAGCAATAACGGGTATTCCTAATTTAGAAGCATCAAGAACAGCATTCTTGTCTGGGATTGGATCACAAACCAAAATCAACTTCTTCTCCTGAAAGTCTTCCAACTCAACATTAGTTAAAATTCCAGGCCTATATCTTCCAGCAACAGCTTCAATTCCAGTTATCTTTGAAAATAATTTCGCAGCTGCAAACCCATTCTCTCTCCTACAAACAATCAAGACTTCACTAGGATCATACTCAGAAAGCATCTTAGCAGCTAAACCTATCCTCTTATCTAAGCTACTTACATTCAAAATAGATAAACCATCCGGCCTAACTTTGTAGATAAACTTAGACATAAATTTAGTTCTGAACTTTGTACCAATATGTAAACCTGATTTCAAATAATCATCCAATGGTACCAACATTTTTTCTTCAGCCATATTAGAATTGAGCAAATTAATCAGTTTATAAAGTTTTTCCTGCTTTCCATAAACTTACGATCCACATAGAAACCCTTTTAAAACTATTTTTGGTGCAAAAAATATGAAAATAATGCAAGTAGCAACTTTTGGATCGCCAATTAAACCAGATACGACTTATGGTGGAATTCAAAGAGTTATAGCATATCTAGATAGAGAATATGTAAGAAGAGGGCATGATTCCTATGTTGTTACGCCAAATGGTTCAGTTGTAGAAGGAACTGTTCTCCCAACGTTAGGTAAACCTCTCACAGAAGCTATGGCTGAAAATTCAAGATTTGCTTCAGTTTATGAATTAGTTAATGCAAATATTGTTCATTTCGCAAAGACATTAGAATATATTAATGAAATAGAACCAGATATAGTTCACGATCACGTTGGAAGGTTATTTCCTTTCGAAAAATCAATGGGCAGACCGTTATTGACAACTCTACACGGACCTAGAGATCTTTTCTGGGAACCTGACTTTCACAGATCAACCCTTTCTAGAGCAAACTTCTGTGCAGTAAGTAGATTTCAACAAGAAGCATATAAACCAATTAATGTAGAATATATGGTTCACAACGGAATTCCCTTAGAAGAGTTTCCTTTTGCCGATGAAAAAGAAGATTTTATGTTTATGTTATCCTTAATGTGGGAGGAAAAAGGAGTACATCATGCAATAGAATTATCGAAAAAATCTGGCATTCCTTTAGTTTTGGGTGGCAAAATTAGAGACGATCCCAATAAAATGGGGGGAAGAGGATATTTTGAATCAAGAATCGAACCACATATTGATGGAAAACAGATTCAATTTGTCGGGGAACTAAACGATGAAGAAAAAAAGGAGTTTTACAAAAAAGCCAGAGTATATCTTCATCCATGTTCGGTAGAAGAATCATTTGGACTTGTTTTAGTTGAAGCAATGGCCTGTGGTACTCCTGTCTTGGCTTTTGATAGGGGTGCAGTATCAGAAGTTGTAGAACATGGAAAAACAGGGTTTGTTGCCAATTCCCTAGCAGAATTAGTAGAACATTTAAAAGAAATAGAACAGATATCGCCGCACGATTGCAGAGCCAGAGTAGAAAACATGTTTGATTCAAAAACTATGGCTAAAAGATATCTTTCGATATATGAAAAGTTAAGCTAAACTATCAATTCACTATACAATTGAACCATTTCATCAATTAATCTATTCCAGTTAAATTTCTCAACACAACGCTGTCTCATTTTTGTGCCATGTTCAGTTCTTAATTGTGGATCCAAAAGGTATTTTTGCAAAGTAGTTTTTAATCCTTCAATTGAACTAACTGGAGGCACTAATGGATCAACTTTTCCAGTAACTTCCTCTGGTCCACCAGAACCTTTGCAAACTACAGTTGGTATTCCAAATGCCATCAACTCAGCAACACTCAATCCAAATGTTTCATAAACGGAAGGGATGACTCCAATATCAACCATCCTAACAAACTCAGCAAGATCCTCGCCAGTTTTATATCCATAAAAGTGAACACCTGGCATTTCTAAATCATCAACCAAATGTTCTAATCTTGCCAACTCGGAACCACGTCCAACAATTGAAAGATCTATTAATGATTCTGGATTGTCTCTTCTCAATAAATGGGTAGCATAAACCAACCTATCAACTGCTTTGTCTTCATCAATCCTTCCATGAAAACCAATTACAGTGCTATCTGGATTAATACCTCTCAGTTTCTTAAGCTCTGCTCTCTCTTCTTCCGTAACAAAATTGTATTTCTCTGTTTCAATAGCATTTCTAACGACAGCTATTTTCCTTCTTATATCAAAAGGTAATTCACCTTTAAAATAATCCCTCTCCAAATCGTATAACTGTTGATTAGAAACCAAAACAACCCTATCGGATTGCTCTATTGATTGTTTTTCAAAAGCCACTCTGTCAGGATCAGGGGAAAACCTCAAACCATTCCTCTCAAAGGATATCTCTTTTAATAATTGCAATTGGTGTAATTGCAAAACTAACGGCTTGCCAAGTTCCCTTGCCAACATTGCTGAAGCAGGATGGCTAGACCAATACTGAGCATGAACTACATCGTAAGTTAGACGTCTATCCCCAACATATTCTAATAATTCATCACCAAACGCTTGCATATGTTGCATATTTCTCGTATCTACATCTTCAGTTTGAACACCTGCAGTACTCAATCTAATTATTTTAACTCCAGGGGAAACTTCTTGTTCAGTAGGGTAATCTTCCACTTTCGGTACATAAAAATCAATATTATAATCTTTTTCAGATAACTTTCTAGATAAACCATCCATATAAACACCCATGCCACCCTTCCATTCTTCTTTATAAGGACTCTCCCAGTGACAAACCATTGCAATTCTTTTTTTCATTTTAAATTAAACAATCTAATCTCAATTATTTCGTGCGAAGAACATCGTACATATAAAGATTTTGTTTTTAAACCTCTTCAGACCTAATTTCCTTAGCAATCTTCCTCAACTCATCTAATTTAGCAGTTCTTTCTTTACCATAAATACCACATTTGATCATCGGAATTTCCCAACCAACAGCCAAATGAGAAATAGAAACATCCATTGTCTCTCCACTTCTATGAGAAATAGACATATAAATTTTCTTCTTCTTAGCTTCATCAACAAACTTCTTAGTTTCAATCAAAGAACCAATCTGATTTGGCTTTACAATTACACCAGAAACTTTAGCCTTCCCCAACCTCTCCAAATTAGTTACGACTAAATCATCACCAACAATCATGCATTTATCTTTAAACTTCTTACTCAAAGCATTAAACCCTGCAAAGTCTTCTTCATGCAAGGGATCTTCAACATACAACAAATTATACTTCTCAATTAAGTCAGAAATAAACTTAATCTGTCCTTTTTTATCTAAAACCTTCTCTTTTTCATCCTTACAAAAATTCTTGTAGACATAATTCTTTCCATCCCAAAAACTTGAAGCGGCAACATCCAATCCAATTCTAATATTAAATCCAACATCTCTAGAAACTTCTTTAACAATATCAGATAACAAATCAAGAATTTCATAATTGCTCAAATTCGGAGCCCAGCCTCCTTCATCAGTAGTTTCGCTTTCAAAACCAGGGACAGTTTCTTTCAACTTCCTTCCAACCAAATCATGAATTCTGCTATTTGCTTTTACAGCATCGCTTATTCTTCTAGAACCAACAGGATAAATCAAAAACTCCTGTATATCCGGACCATTTCCTTTAAAATGAGCACCGCCACCAATAACATTCCCTAACGGTCTAGGAATCTTTCTAACTTTTGGATTAATAACTTTCCACATATCACCCAAAGCATTCAAGATAGCATACTCAAGAGCAATAACTGTATTCCCACCATACTTTTCCTTATCAACAATCTTCTCAACTTTCTCCAAATCATCAAAAGAATTTATTTCCAATCCAATTAACTCTTTACAATTTTTCAAAAATTTTACAGAATCTGAAACAGAACCAACAAAATCTTTAGCTTCGAACTTACCTTTGCTTGCACCAGAAGGAGCAGAGCCTTCACCCTTTCCAGTATCAGACTTAACAAAGACCTTTATCGTCTCTTCTCCCCTAGAATTCTTTATTTTCTTTGCCTTAACCCTCTTTATGATCATAACAAAAACACTCTCTACGAATTTAAATAATTATCCATATACAAAACACTTAAAAAAATTAAAATCAAAAATAAACCAATGAAAAAAAGAGGTCACTACGCAGGATCCATGGTTCTAGGATTAAATGATGCAATTATAGAGATAACAGGAGTAATTGCAGGTTTAACATTAGCATTCAGAAACACAGGCATTGTGGGCATAGCAGCATTAATTACTGGTGTTTCAGCAGCTCTTTCTATGGCGGCCTCAGAATATTTAGCAAGAAAAATAGAGGGAGAAAAAGACTTCACAAAACACTCAATTCACACAGGAATAGCATACTTCATAGCAATTTTAGTTCTAGTATTTCCATTCTTCATAATAACCAATTACTTTAACGCACTAATATTTACATTAATCAACGCAACAATACTTATCTTCGTTTTCACATTGTACTTACACAAATATAAACAGCAACCATTTACAAGAAGATTCTTTGAAATGTTGTTCATTAGCATGGGAATAGCAGCTATATCCTTCACTATAGGAATTTTAATAAGGAATTTCTTAAACATCGGAGTATAATGGCAAAATACAAAGTAATCTTTGATAGGGAAGAATGCGTTAGCATTTTCTCCTGTAATGTTGTTGCCCCAGAATTCTGGAAATTAGCAGATGATGGTAAAGTAGACCTAGTTGGTGGAACTTACAACGAAAAAACAAAGAAATGGGAATTAATAATTGACGAAAAAGACCTAAACATTAACAAAGAGGCAGAATCAGTTTGCCCTGTATTTGCGATAAAAATAGAGAAAATAGAATAACCCCAAAACTTTTAAATTATTCTGAGCAATCACATATCTATGGCCAATCTAGAAATACTAGCAGAAAAGTTAACTCCTCTAGAAAGGAAAGTATTGCCAGTTCTAAAGAAGAAGAACTCATTAAAAGATATTCAAAAAGCAACAGAGCTCAAAGAAATTGAAGTAACAAGAGCGCTTCAATGGTTAGAAAACAAAAAGTTAGTAAAAATAGAAAAATCAGAATCAGAAATAGTTGAGCTAGCAGAAAACGGCAAAGAATATTTAGAAACGGGCCTACCCGAAAGAAGATTCTTAGAAGCATTAACTGAACCTTTAACTCTAAACGAAATAAAAGAAAAAGCTAAACTAACAAAAGAAGAGTTAAACGTCTCATTAGGACTTCTCAAAAGAAAAAAAGCAATTGATTTCGGACTAAAAGGTAAAATAATACCAACAAAAGAGAAAATAAAATTCCCAGAAGAAGACTTCCTAATACAATTACCTTTAGAAAAAGATCAAATAAAGAAAAAACACAAAGAAATAATCAATGAACTTAACAAAAGAAAAGGATTAATTAAAACAGAAACAAAAAAACTTCTAACAACAAAATTAACAGATTTAGGAAGAGACTTACTAAAAACAAAAATAAATCAAGATCTAGTGGAAAACTTAACTTCAGGTATGCTAAAAAATCAAACTTGGAGAAATAAAAAGTTCAGAAGATACGACGTAGAAATAAATGTTCCAAAAATCTACCCTGGAAAAAGACACTTCGTAAATGAATCTATAGAACAAGCCAAACAAATTTGGTTAGACATGGGTTTTGAAGAAATGACTGGGAACATAATCAATACAAGCTTCTGGAACTTCGACGCATTATTCACAGCACAAGACCATCCAGTAAGAGATCTTCAAGACACATTTTATGTTA
>CAYMSW010000006.1:0-4748 GCA_964393215.1 Candidatus Woesearchaeota archaeon | reverse complement strand
ATACATTCTTCGTAAAAGGAACTGGAGGATTGCCATCAAAATACAAAGACAAGGTAAAACAACAACACGAAAAGTCCTGGAAATACAAATGGTCAGAAGACGAAGCAAAGAAACTAGTACTTAGAACACACACAACTGTACTTTCAGCAAAAACAATTTCAAAGTTAGAAGAAAAAGACTTACCAAAAAAATACTTCGCAATAGGAAGAAATTACAGAAATGAAGCATTAGATTGGTCACACTTATTTGAATTCAATCAAACAGAAGGAATAGTTATAGATCCAAATGCAAACTTCAAACATTTACTAGGCTACCTAAAACAATTTTTCCAGAAAATGGGATACGAAAAAGTCAGATTTAGACCAGCATACTTCCCATATACAGAACCATCTTTAGAAATTGATGTTTACATTCCAGAAAAAAAGACTTGGATAGAACTAGGAGGAGCAGGAATCTTCAGACCAGAAGTAGTTAAACCTTTACTTGGAAAAGACATTCCAGTTTTAGCATGGGGTCCAGGATTTGATAGAATAGTTATGATGTACAACGAATTAAAAGATATTAGAGATTTATACAAAAATGATCTAAAACAATTAAAGGAGATGAAAACATGGATATGAAAATAATACTAATCGCAACACTACTCCTAGTATCAGCATGTACAGTTATCCCAGAAGAACAAGAACCGTTCTGCGGAAGCTCAACAGAAGGATTTTGCAACGAAAACCAAGATTGCTCAAGAGCAGGTTGCTCATTACAAGTATGCCAAAGTCAATTTCAAGAGCCAATAACAACAACATGTGAATGGGAAGAATGTTACAATCATTTAGACTACGATTTAGAATGTGGTTGCGTAAATAATCAATGTCAATGGAACTAAAATGCCAACAATAACAATAGACAAAAAAGATCTATTTGATCTTATGGGAAAGAAACTTCCGGATGAGGAACTAAAGGATAGAATTTCTATGCTTGGAACAGACTTGGAAGAAGTTACAGACGAAGAAATAACTGTAGAAATTTTCCCAAACAGGCCAGATATGCTTTCTTCAGAAGGTTTCGCAAAGGCATTAGCATCATTTACAGGAACTAAAAAAGGATTAAGAAAATACAAGCTAGAACAATCAAACTACGAGGCAATTATAGATAAAAAAGTAGAAAACGTAAGGCCTTTCGCGGTTGACGCAGTTGTAAAAAACGTAAAGTTAGACGACCCAACAATAAAATCATTAATGCAGGTTCAAGAAAAACTCCACGCAACACACGGAAGAAACAGAAAAAAAGTTTCAATAGGTGTTTACGATTTAGATACAATAAAATTCCCATTAACATACACAACAAAACCAAAAGATTTCAAATTCGTACCTTTAGAAACAAATGAAGAGCACACTTTGCTAGAAATATTAGAAAAGCATCCAAAAGGAATAATGTTTAAACATTTACTAGAAGAATTTGATGAATATCCAATCTGGATTGACGCAGATAATCAAGTTCTATCTATGCCACCAGTAATCAATTCAGAAGAAACAAAAGTAACTGAAAAAACAAAGAACCTATTCATAGATGTTACTGGTACAGATCAAAACGCAATTGAACAGGCACTAAATATTATAGTTACAAGCCTAGCAGACAGAGGCGGAAAGATTTACCCAATAAAAATAGGAAACAAAAGCTACCCTAACTTAGAGCCAAATAAAATCAAAATTAGTCCAGCATATCTAAGCAAAAGACTAGGTCTAAAGTTAACAGAAAAGAACATTTACGATTTACTACAAAAGATGGGCCTAGATTACAAAAAACCTTACGTTATGATTCCAGCTTACAGGACAGACATTCTTCATGAAATAGACATTGCAGAAGAAATAGCAATTGCATATGGATATGAAAACTTCGAAGCAGAAATACCAAACGTCTCAACAATAGCAGAAGAAAACGAATTTGAAAAGTTCAAGAACAAAATAGCAAACATTCTAACAGGTTTTGGATTAATAGAAACAAATACTTACAATCTAACAAGTGAAAAAGTTCAAAACAAAAATATGAAAGCAGAATTAAAACTAGTAAAAATAGCAAACGCACTAAACGAAGATTACAACGCTCTAAGAGCTTGGATGATACCTTCTTCATTAGAGGTTCTAAAAAACAACAGACAATATGAATACCCACAAAAAATATTTGAAGTAGGAACAGTTTTCACACCAGATGAAAAATCAAGAGTTTCTGTACTACTCTCACACAAAGAAGCAAACTACACAGAAGCAAGACAAATTTTAGAATCATTATTAGATCAATTAGGAATAAAATACGAAATAAAAGAAACAGAACACGACTCATTTATTGATGGCAGAGTAGCAAGAGTTTATGTAAAAGATAAAGGAATAGCTTACATTGGAGAATTATCACCAGAAGTATTAAACAATTTCGAACTAGAAATGCCCTGTGTTGGTTTCGAACTAAATTTAACAGATTTATACGAAGAAAAATGAATTACAACCTAGAACTAGAAAAAGTAGCAAAAGAAATTAAGAAAAACAAAGCTAAAACAGTCTGCGTCCAACTACCTGATGGGCTAAAACCAGAAGCTACAAACATAGTAAATAAATTAAAAGAAAAAACAGGAGCAGAAATAATTATCTGGGCAGGAGACTGCTATGGAGCCTGCGACACACCATTAGGATTAAAAGAAATGAAAGTAGATCTTCTAATACAATTTGGACACTCTACATGGCCCTTTTACTAAAACTTTATAAACAACAAACCAATACCAATCAAAAATGGAAACAGAAAAAATAGAATTACCAAAACAACTTATAGACAACATTAGAACAATAATAAAAACAACAAAACATTTCACAGATGAAGAAGATTTTATAACACAAGCAATTCTAAAACAAATAACTAAATACAAATAAAATGGAAAAAGACGAAACAATTGGATATCACAAAGGTTCTCTAGCGACTTTAATCAAAGAGAGGGAAGGACTTATGCAACTAATGTCTGTAGTAGACCAGTTAATACAAGCTCATAAAAAAGCTTTAGAAGACATGGGTGTAAGCTTAGAACCTCCAAAAGAAGATCAAGAAGAACAAGAAAGAGCTCCTTAGATATAACACAATCTATCTAAATCTCATCAATTAGATTTTAATAATCAATGTTAACTTTCGTCGAGATAACCCAACCAAAAACCTTCTTCTGCCGCAGATATTTCGTCATCTTTTAATCTTCTCTTTATATCCTTCAATTCATCCTCAAAGGTATCTTCCTCCCAAATCATATCATCGGTAGGAAACATATTAACACCCCCTTTATTTACAGTTGCTCCAGATTATTATAATTAACGGATTCGGCAATTTTCGCCTTCCATTTCAGCCCGTTCACTATTTTATCTCTCAAATAATACAAATATTCTAACTCGTCATCGTTCAAAAATGATAATTTGCTAAGCTTGAGAGCCACCAATAATCACCTCAAAACAATTATGGAAAATCCTTTATTAATAACCAATGAAAAGCGTTACAAGTAAGTAATTACACAAATCTTTTAAACCAAAATCGAGTTCCCACTTCGAGATGATACCAATCACAAGTGGACCAGAGTGGTTCTATCTACCTTCTATAATTATAGATTTAATAGCATTCATAGTTCTGCTAACAATTAGTTATTATAGTTACAAATATTACAAATTAAACAGAAGCAACAAAGCATATCTACATTTGGCAGGAGCATTCTTCTTAATCTGCTTATCATTCTTATTCAAACTATTTACAAATCTTACAGTCTACTACAACACAAGCAAAGAAATCCAACACGGAATAGTGGTTTCAACATTAGAAGTAGTAAGAAGTTTCAACATCTTTTCAGTGTTAACATACTCAGCGTTTGCATTATTGCATCTTTTAGGACTTTACTTCTTATATGGTATATATCAAAAGGATCGCTCAAAAGCAAACATTTTCCTAGTATCATACTTAATATTACTCTCAACATATTTAAGCAATATAAACTTCCAGACATTCCATCTAACAGCTTTATTCCTAACTGGATTCATTTCCCTCATATACCTAAAAAAATACTTTGAAACAAAAAACAGAAATACAAAGATGCTTTTCTACGCATTCACAATAATAGCAATAAGCCACATCTTCTTCATGTTCCTAACAGTTAATCCAATGTTTTTCATAATTGCAGAAATAGTACAATTACTAGGATTTTCAATATTATTACTAACTCTAACAGTGGTCGTTAATCATGGAAAGAAAAAGAAGTAGAACAGACATAATTCACGATATGATTATGTCCATTCAATTAAAAAATGGGAGAATAAAGCCCACACATTTAATGTACAAGGCAAACTTATCTCACATACAAATGAACGCTTACTTAGAGGAACTAATGGAAAAACAATTAATAAAAAAAATAGAGGAAAAAAAATCTAAATTTATAGTTCTAACAGAAAAAGGATACGTTTTCTCACAAAAGATTAGAGAAATGAAAGAATTCGAAAAGACATTTGGTTTGTAAAAAAGCTTATAAGTTTTAATTCACATACCATTCCTTTATGGATAATCTATTAGAGCTGACAGACGCAGAACTTTCAAAATTTAAAAAAGAAGGACGCTTAAAAGGACCTTTGGCATACTATTCTCCGGAAATAAACCCTTCAATTTTAAATAGAATTGGATTTCTTTTTTTATCGAACCATTACAACACTGAATCTGGATTCAGAAGGAATCTTTATCGCAAAGCA
>CAYMSW010000005.1:0-33055 GCA_964393215.1 Candidatus Woesearchaeota archaeon | reverse complement strand
TGTTTAAGAACTTTGGAATCTGATCCAGAAGAAGAGGATTAGGCCCAAAAATAGGAAGTAAAGTATATTGTATATCCAGAGCAATTGTGTTTTGAACGGCAAAATAAAGTGTAATACAAGCGCAATTAGAGCTATCCCTATGCTGGTTAATATTGATAGCACTAAGTTGTCTTTTACGTTTGTTAATGCGTGGTCTTTTAGATCTGAACAATCTTCTTCTAAACAAGTCTTTGTTAATGCGTTTCCAGATGTGTCTGTGACTTCGTAATCATTCATTCCTTGTATGTAAAAGAAAACTACGAACGTTCCTGTTAATATTAATGATAAGAATAGTAGAGAAACTAAATAGGCTACAATTTTCACTGGTTCAAACTTTTTTCCTTCTTTTTTCTCAGGTTTCTTTTTTTCTTTCTTTGGTTTTTCTACTTTTGTCTCTTTGATTTTTACTGGCTTTGGTTTCTTAATTCCCCTAAATGCATCTGCTATTGCTGCAGGTTTCCATCCTTTGGCTGTTAATACATTTTTTATTTCTGTTTCAGAAACTCCTTTTTCAATTGATTCTCTTACAAACTTTTTTAGAATTGATTCTTCTTGTTTTGGTCTTGGTTTGGGTTTTTCATTTACCGTTTTTTTATCTTCTTTATCTATGAACTTTAGTGCTTCAGTTACTTCTTTTTTGTTCCAGCCGTTTTCTACTAATAGTTTGTTTAATTCGTCCTTAGAATATCCTTTTTTTAATCCGTCTTTTATATAACTAATTAGTTTTACGTCTGTCATTAATAACAAATTTGAATTTTTAGTTTAAATAGTTTACTAAAAGAAAGATATATAAAGAACAAACGAAAATACTACTATTATGGATATAAATTTAAAGAAATCTCCACAAGGTGTTACAATTATAGAGGGTTTTCCTGGCTTTGGTTTGGTTGGTACCATTGCTACTGAATATTTATTAGATCATTTAGATGTTGAAAAAATTGGTTCTATTTGGTTCCCAGATATGAATCCGGTGATTGCAGTGCATGAAAAAAAGGTTGTTGAGCCAATAGGTATTTTTTATCATAAGAGAAAGAATTTAGTTATTGTTCATGCTTTAACCAACGTTTCTGGTGTTGAGTGGAAGTTGGCCAATATTATGAATGATCTTGCTAAGAAGCTTAAAGCCAAGGAAGTTATTAGTCTAGAAGGCGTTGGTGCTCTTGGAAAGGGTGGTGCAGGTAAGGCTTACTATTATACTTCTAAAAAGAATTTAGCGTGGGAGAAAACAGGAATAGAACAGTTGAATGAAGGGATGGTTATTGGTGTTACTGCTAGCATGTTGTTGAAGTTAAAGACTGCCCCCATTTCATGTATCTTTGTAGAGACCCAGTCTGGTTTACCAGATAGTAGGGCTGCAGCAAAAGTAATAGAAGTTTTGGATTCTTATCTTGGATTAAAGATTGATTCTAAGCCTTTAATCAAGAAGGCTGAAGTTTTTGAGAGCAAAATAAAGGGTGTAATGAAAAATACTCAGAAAGTTATCAAAACTAAGGATAAAAAAGAATTAAGTTATATGGGATAAAAATAAAAAATAAAAAAATTTAAAGATTTATCTTCTTCTTTTCTTGACTGTTCTTTTTCGTGTCGTTTTTTTCTTTGCGGTTGTCTTCTTCTTTACAGCTTTCTTCTTTTTACCGCCTCGGGCCATCCTTGCCTCACATACATTTCCCTTTCCATCAACGTAGTAAAGATAACCAGATTTTCTTGTAACAACACCTTTTGCGATTACTTTTCCCAAATAGTTCACCTCCCCTATAAGGATATTCTATTCATGAAATAATGTATTTATATAGGTTTTGTTACTCCCGTCGATAGTTTGGCTTTGTATTTTGAACTTTTAATTTTTGCTTAAATCTTTTAGTTTATTATATTTTTAAATTCTTTAAGTATTGATTATATTATTTAGGTTTATTATCTTTTAAGTATTGATTAAATGTTTTAGTTATATGTCATCCAATACATTTTTTACTTTCTTTAGCTGTTCTTTTGAGACATGTGTGTATATCTGTGTCGTCGATAAATCGGAGTGTCCTAGCAGTTCTTGAATGATTCTAATGTCTACTCCTTTGTCTAAATTGTGTGTTGCAAAGCTGTGTCTAAGCTTATGGGCAGTCACTTTCTTCGGTATTTTAGCCTTTTTTGCTGTGTTATTGATTATCTTTTGTATGTTTCTTGTAGATAAATGCCCATTATCTCTTCCAGGAAACAAGTATTGTTCTTTTTCGTCAAGAGTTTGTATGTATTTGTTCAATTCTTCGCTTAGCTTATTTGAGAAGAATATTGGCCTGTCTTTGCCTCCTTTACCTGCTCTTACCCATGCTACGTTGTCTTTTAGCTCTAGATCAGATATCTTTAGGTTTACACATTCGCTAACTCTGAGTCCTGTTGCATAGAGTAACCTCATAATAAGCTTAGATTTCTTTGATGATGTTGATTTGAACAATTTCCTTATCTCATCTACTGTTAGAAAGATTGGGATTGACTTTGGGATCTTTGGTGTTTTCAAGGTTACTATGTTTTTTCCAATTACTGTTTCATAAAAGAACTTGATTGCTGATTTTTTTACAGCTATTGATCTTGGACTAAGTTGCTTATCCGATATGAGTTCTGCAAAATATATTTTGATGTCATCTTCTTTCAAGTCTTTTGGATCTTTCTTCATCCGATCTAGAAAAAGTTTGACATTGGTCAGATATGTATCAAGTGTTTTTTTAGAAAATCCTCTGAGCTTCAATTCGACTTCTAGCTTTTTTAGGTAATTATTCACTAAAATCCCCTCTTTTTAACGTATTTTACGTATAAATGGTATATAAAGGTTCGCCTAATGTATATTATGCGAATAATGGAGAAAACTGCTGTTTTATGTTTATATTCGGGAAAAACTTAAATATAAAGATTTCCAGGTTTAAAGTATTGTTTTAAGGAGGTGGTTGGTTTATGCATGGAAAGAGCTTTGGATGGACGTTCTTGATAGTTGGAGTATTGTTCTTATTGGCTGATCTTGGATATTGGACTTTCTTTGGAATCCAATGGTGGACTGCTCTATTTATTGTCTGGGGAATAATTTCTTTGACTTGCAAAGATTGTAAGGCACCTAAGAAGAAATAATTTCTTTTTCTTTTCTTATTTTACTTGTATCTACTAGTTAATGGTTAAAATCGTAAGGTTTATAAGTATCTTTTGTGGTCTTTTTTTATTGAAAATGTCATATGATATTAATAAATCGGATAGAAATGATGGAAATTGGGTCACTGGAACTTGTCCGTACAGGGCTAAACCTTGTGGCAATCCCACTTGTGTTGATGAAGCTATGAGATCTGGAGAGATATACAGGGAGGATAACCCAGCTTCTAGAGCTAGCTCTGAATGTGCTATTCGAAATGCTATAAAGAAAGTCAAACATTGTAAAGAAGATGGTGTTGCGTGCCCCCTGGGTGGAAATCTTGATGATAGACTTAGATTAATGATAACTTTAAGAAAGAGGTTTAAACCATGAAAAGAATAACAGTCGGTTATAGTTCTATAAGCAACACGTATGGTATTGTTGATGGTTTGGCTTTTGTTCTACCCGATGCAGATTTTGTTTTAGTGGGTGATGAATCTCTTGATAAAAAGGTTAGAGAGTATTTAGATAGAAAGGGACTATTAAATAGGAGGCTCGAGGTTCAATATTTTGTTAAAGAATGGACTACTCCTGATAATGCTGGTTCTGAACGTTTAGCTGATTTGGTTTGTCGTTTAAATTCTAAGGCTAAAAAGGTAAAAATAAAAAAAGAATAGGTTTAACTTCTTCTTGTCAAAGCTTAAAAGTTTTAGGCTGCTGGCAATTCAATGCCGAATGCCCAAACAATTATGCTTAGTAGGATGTAAACTATCAATTGCCACATTATGAATATGGCTACTACATTCCAGAAATTCTCTTTGATCCATGTCCAATTGAATATTCTTCCTTTTTTCTTTCTCATTTTCTATTAACGTAGCTCCACCAGTATCCCACTATAAAAGGCACAAATCCCAAAATAACCCAATTTAAGTTGTTAAACCATGCTCCATAGATGAGAATTATAAGTCCTATTACTCTTAGTGTTAATTGTATTGAATCGCTCTGTGTGAAGAACCACTTGAAGAAGCCTCCTTTTCTCCTCGTTGATCTTTTTTTTGGTGCTGTTTTCTTTTTCTTAACCAATTGTATCACCCCTAAATATATTCTAATTCTGAAATCTCCAGTATTTAAATTTTATTGTTTTATTTTCTTTGAAAAAAGCAAA
The DNA here is from genome assembly GCA_964393215.1 of Candidatus Woesearchaeota archaeon. Taxonomy (GTDB): domain Archaea; phylum Nanobdellota; class Nanobdellia; order SCGC-AAA011-G17; family PNOQ01; genus CAYFNK01. Next base: position 28,748 of record CAYMSW010000005.1, on the reverse strand, counting down.
AGATTTAATAACATGTAATAAAATTAATTGGATATGGGTTTTTTATTTTTCAAAAGAAACGAGAAAAAATTTGATGAGAAGTTCTCTGATCTTCATGATAGTCTTACCGATTCTTTCTCTAGAATAAAGCAAGATATTCTTTCTGTGAATGAATGGGTTGGTGACCTGCATAAACATAAGTCTAAGCATAGTGAAGTTATTGAAAACCTTGATTCTCGGTTGAGTTATATTGAAAGTTTTATCGACGAGTTAGTTTCTAAACAAACACATGTCCAAACAAAGGATTTGTCCAAACAGACACCAACGGACGGCCGTTCAAAACGGACGTCTGTCCATGTCCAAACAGAGATTTTGGAGGAACTTAGGAGGCTTACACCCATGGAACGGTCTTTGGTTTGGGCACTTTTGAACACTGATTTGAGGTTGAGTTATGGTGATCTGGCTAGGGTGTTAGGTAAGGATGAATCAACAGTGAGAGGACAAGTTAGTAACATAAGAAAGAAGACAGATGACCTAGTGAGTGAGAGAAGTGAGATCAACGGACAGAAGAGATTTTACATAGAAGAGAGAGTAAAAAGTAAGATTTTGAGAGATTATAAGGTAAAAAGCAAGAAAAAAGCTGTTTAGTGAGAGTAATTTTGTGCATTTTACAGTCTATTTTGGTGAAAAGTGAGATTAAATTGCTAAAAAAGCTTTGTTTGAGAAGGATCTTTGTGGTAGAATAGGTTTGTGAGTCTTTCTTTTAGATTTAGTTCTCTGAAGTTTTGAGGTATTGTGAGAACAATTAACCTATTATTGATTTTTTGTTTCTCAAGTGGGAGCTCTTTTCTGATAATTGTGCTCGTATAGCTCCTTATACACCCTGTCGAAAGCTTAAGTTTCGACGATAGTTCCTCATATGTCACTCCCCTGCCCAAATCCTCTTCTAATTGGTATATCGTCAGAAAAACAATGAATTCTTGGTTGGTAAGCTCCTTAAATTTGATTTCCATATCTCCTTTTATCTGTTGAATATCTATTGAATGATTGTTGAATGAATGACTGTCTGTTGAATGAATGAATGAATGGACCCCTTCATTTCCTGTGGAACTTTTAGGTATTTTGTGAGGGATTATTTGTTTAGGGGGCTCTAGCTCCTTAAATTTGGGGGTTTCAGCCTTTTTTTGCTCTAAAAGAATATCTAATTTGTCTAGTATTTCCCCAAATTTTGTCTCTATTTCAGAAATCCTACTATTTAGGTTGTTTATATCCTCTTTAACGTTTGAGAATGCTTCTTTTATGTGTTTATTTGTCATTTGAGATAACAAGGTTATTGATGAAAATATATAATAATTATTGTGAGTGAATAAGTGTTTAGAATGTGTTTAGTGAATGAATAATGAGTGAATAATTAGAATCCCGATAGTTCTTTGTAGTGATCATAAACCTTGTTTGTGAGTACCCATTTTTTCCTTGCTAAATATGCTTTACCGTCGGAATTTTTGCTTAATTCAGTTATGAAGCCATCTTTTTTTAGTTCTTTTAATAGCCTTAATGTGAACTCCTCGTCCCTTATTAGCTCATCTGCTATTTGGAATGTAAAGAGAGGGTTTAGATGGTTGTCGTACAGTACTGAGAAGATATGCTCTTTTAATTTTTGGATTTTTTTATCACTTATTTTTGGCATATTTCTCTCTTAATTTGTTATTATTTAAATTATTCGGTTAAAAGGATATGTTATTTGTGTCCATATATTGTAAATCTCGTGGCCTCGCACATTATCATGATTAGTGCATCTTCGTTTCTTCCCTTGAGGTCTTCTAGCAGGCTAATATCTTGTGCCGACGCTATGCATCTTTTATAGGGGTGTGAGTGCAATACGATTAAAGTCTCACTTGGACAGGGCTTGAATGAAACTCTGTTGAATGATTGGCTAATTACTTCCGGTTCTACTATTTCAGTTATCATGTAGTTTACATCTTTCTCTCCGATGAGGCAGGCGCTGATCTCCACTTCTTGATTATTCAAGTATAGCTCCACCAGTTCAGAATATGCTTCTTCTGAAAATATAATTGAGAACTCGCCTAAAGATATCACATATCCTTCTATCTCGATCGATTCAGATTTTCCGCTTAAAATAGAATATGTTGGAAAACTCACAATTAGATATGACACAATTAGCCCCAATAAGAAAAGCCCCATCACTCCAATTAGTATCTTCTTCCACAAAGGATTTTCCAATAACTCTTCTATTTCTTCCCTTGGCTGCAAGTCCGACATACTCCTTTTTTTCCATCATAGCAATCGCTGCATACAGAACATCCACAAAACTTGCAATTGTGCTCGGATAACTTCTGTTTACAGATGTCGCATGATTTCATATACTCCATAATTTTTTTTAGTTTATTTATTACTTAATCTTTATGTAATAACTTTAAAGTTAAATTTTTTCTTTAATTTATTAGTGGTGCACCATTCAAAAATATACATGTAAAAAACTGCGATTGAGTTTGTGAATATATATAAATGATCTCACCAATTACCCATTTACCATGTACAATGAAATAAAGATTAGAAAAATAATGGAAGATGAAGATTGCACATGGGAAGAAGCTTCCAGGAAAAATGATGAATGCATGGAAGTAACTGATTTCTTTTAATTCTTAACTTCTTCAGGCTTCATGAAAGGTAATCTTATCTGTGGTGGCAAGTTTATCTCTTGGGATAAATTTAGGCCCTTTATATTACACCTTCCCAGTATTGCATTGAATACTTGTGGTGCTATATCTTTTGGCACACTCTTGTCTTTGGCCCAGGTATCCAAAATTTCTTTTATTTTCTTTGGATCTTCCATGTATAGGACATTTCCAATTAGAGATACTTTTCCTATGTTTGGTTCGTAATCAGTAACGTATTCAAAACTAAATTTTAGAACTTCTTCCGATTTGCCCAGGGAAAGTTTTTCTTGCTCAACATTTTTTATTGATAGATTATTCTTTATGTCTATTTTTCCAGTTATTTGGTTGTTTTTTTCAGCATTTATTTTTTCAAAATTGAATCCAATTATTGGCATTTAAAATCACCAGACTTAAAGACTGGTGAGCCATTTATAAAATTTTCTACATTTCTTGTGGAGGGTCTATTCCCAGCAAGGATAGTCCATTCTCTAGAACTTGTTTTATTGATCTAATTAGTAGTAACCTTGCTATCATTTCTTCTTTATTTTTAGAAATTACTTTATGTTTATGATAATATTCATTGAATTTTTGAGATAATTTGATTAGATAGTTTGCAAGGTGGTGTGGTTTATACGTTCTTGCGACTGTTTGTATTACTTCAGGAAATTGGTATAATTTCTTTATTAGATCTATTTCTTCTGGTTTATTTAGTAATTTTGGATTTGCTTTTTGGAAACCCTTTATTTTCGCTTTTTTGAGGATGCTATTTGCCCTTACGCAAGAGTATTGGATGTAGGGGGCAGTCTCCCCTTCAAAAGATAGTATCTTGTCCCAATCGAAATTTACATTTCTTGTTCTGTCGTTGCTTAAATCTCCAAAAATTATGGCCCCTATGCCTACTTTTTTTGCTATGTCTTTTTTATTTTTTAGTTTTGGGTTCTTTTTTTCTATTATTTTTTTAGATAGATCTATTGATTTGTTTAGGACTTCTTCTAGGAATATTACGTTTCCTTTTCGCGTAGACATTTTTCCTTCAGGGAATCTGATTAGTCCAAAATCTATATGTTTTAATTCCGATTTAGTTATTTTCGATAAGTCTGCTGCTTTGAACAATTGTTTGAAATATAATTTGTGCTCTGAACCCACTATATACAATATTTTTTCTGGTTTGAATTTTTTGGAACGGTATATTACTGCACTTAAATCTCTAGAATGATATGTTGATGAGCCATTTGATTTCTCCAAAATAATGGGTGGCATGTTTGGCTCTTTTAGATCAATTATTAGGGCGCCTTCTGATTTTTCTGTCTTTAGTTTTTTGTCTATAGTTTTTATTGTATTTTTTACATTTGGAACGTAGAAAGATTCTCCCGTGTAGTAATCGAATTTCATATTTAATAAATCATATATTCGTTTGAACTCCTTGAGGCTTAGTTCTTTGAAGTGTTTCCATAATTTTGTTGTCTCTCCATCTTTTTCTTCTAGATTTTTGAATGATTCTCTCCCTTCTTCTAGTAGCTCTTCATTTGTTTCTTCTTCTTTATGGAATCTTACATATAGGGAAAGTAGGTGTTTTATTGGATCTTTTTCTAAGGACTTTTTATTGCCCCATTTTTTGTAAGCTACTATTAATTTTCCAAACTGCGTTCCCCAGTCACCTAAGTGATTTACTGAAATTGGTTTGTATCCAGTAAATTTTAGAACATTGTATATAGAATTTCCTATTACAGTTGATCTTAGGTGCCCTATACCAAATGGTTTTGCAATGTTAGGGTGGGAATAATCCATCACTATAGTCTTTCCTTTTCCGATGTTTTTACTACCATATTTCTTCTTTTCGGCTGATATGCCATTTAGAGTCTCTTTTGTTAGTAAATCTTGGTTTAAGAAAAAATTGAGATATGGTCCCTTGGTCTCTATTTTTGATATGTAATTTATTTTGTTTATTTTTTTCTTTAATTTTTCTGATTCTTTACTTGGATTTTTTCCTAGTGCAAAACAGGGGAATGCAAAGTCACCGAAATCAGGGTTAGATGGGGCTTCTAGTTTTATTTCTTTTAATTTTGTTTTATTCTTTAATAACTTGCTTAGTTTTTCTTTAAAATCCATATAGAACTAATTAAATATATCTCTTTTAAGTTTTACTAAAAAATTAGAGAATATCTTCTTCAGACACAACTACATAATCCCCTATTGCTATTACTGCGCTGTGAGGTATTAGTAGGTTTCCTTGTTCATCTTTCTCCAAATCAACATTATCTGCTAATGCAGTAGGGTTTCTCAGAGTTAGGTGTAGTATCTCTCCAGTTCTTGCCTCAAATAGAATATTTCCCACTTCTCCAAACTTTTTTCCAGCCTTACTTACTACTGTCTTTCCTAGAATTTGTTTTGAATATTTTCTATCTTCAGTTGCCATTGTATTTATTTGGTAGGAGCGCGGGATTTATAAACTTTCTCAAATTTTAGCAATCACTTTTTAAGGCCTCTGAAAAAATCCTTCATTTTGTCTACAATTCCTTCTACAAATGGATTTTCTGTTACGCTTTCAGATATTGCTGCCCCTGTTTCTATTACAGGATTATCTGTTTTGAGTGTGTTGTCTGCAGTTAGAGATCCAACTATGAATAAAAATACTACTACTAATAAAATTATTATTATTATTGATTTTGCTATCCCTTTCATAAATAGATGTTTAGATATCTCCATAGCTATTACTACTACTACAAGTATCACCAATAATGTCATTAAGTCCATATTATTGTTTCTGAATTTGAAGTATTTAAAATTATTTGTTGAGGGAGGGGGACCTTGTTTTCCCTTGGAATTTGGTTGTTAAAAAAATGTTTGGAATTTTCATTTGGAATTAATCGTTTATTATTGAATCTTTTAGGGTATTTATGTTGTTATTATTGTTTTTATCTTTTAATTTGTTATATTTTTTTATCATTTGTTTATCGACGCTGTTTTTTGTTTTTTTAATATTATATTTATATGTTTTATTGTATTATTATATATTATATTAATTTAATATTGTTTATTGTTGTAATCACTATCTAGTTTCCATTAGAAGTGAAGGGTTTGATACACATGTTTCGGTGAAAAATATTTTCCATTGGAAATATAGGTCTCCGGCTAATAATGCTTAAATACTGATTTAGCACATTTTGTTCTTCATGGCACAAAAGAAGAAGCAAATTAGAAAAAAGAAGAGTAAGAAGAAGGCAAGTTCATTAAAATCTTCAAAAAATAAGTCTCTGAAGGAATATGTAATAGAAACTTCTGAAGAAGGGATACATAAAGTGGAGAGCTCATCTGGTGATGGAGATATTTCTGAGGATAACGGTGGAATTGATGGGTTTTTTGAGGAATTCTTGCTGAAAGAATCTATTTTCAAAGATAAACAAGTTCTGCAAGTTAGTTATACTCCTGAAAATATACCTCATAGAGAAAAACAAATAAAAGAGATAGCAGCGATATTAGCCCCCTCTCTAAAGAACGAGAAGCCCTCTAATTTATTTTTGTACGGTAAGACTGGCACAGGGAAGACTTTATCGGTATTGCACGTTGTTAAGAAATTAAAAAATGTTGCGAAGGCAAAAAATGTTAATTTGGGTGTTTTTTATCTGAATTGTAAACTCAAAAGGGTTGCAGATACAGAGTATAGGTTAGTAGCCGCTTTAGCTAGAGAATTTGGAGAAGATGTTCCATTTACAGGTTTACCTACTGATGAGATTTATAGGATATTTGTTAAATCAATAGATTCTAAGAAGAGAAATTTAATAATTGTCCTTGACGAAATAGATCAATTGGTAAAAAAAGTAGGCGATGAAATTTTATATACTCTTACAAGGCTAAATTCGGAGCTTAAGAGGACAAGAATAACTATAGTTGGAATATCAAATGATTTACAATTTGCCAATTATCTAGACCCAAGAGTAAAATCTTCATTAACAGAGGAAGATATTAATTTTCCATCCTATAATGCAATTCAATTACAAGACATTCTTTCTCAAAGGGCAGAAGGTGCTTTCAAAGAAGACGTTGTTAAGGAAGGAGTAGTTAGCAAATGTGCGGCGTATGCAGCAAGAGAGCACGGGGATGCTAGAAGGGCCCTTGATTTATTGAGGGTCGCCGGTGAATTGGCTGAGAGAGAAAATCAGGAAATTTTAGATATAAAATATATTGATTTTGCAGAAGATAAAATTGAAAGAGATTTGATTTATGATGCCATTAGAACTTTGCCTAAACAATCCCAAGTTGCATTGTTATCGATTTTTGAATTACATAGTAAAGATTTTGACAAGATACTGACTGGGGATGTTTATGAATCCTATAAATCCCTGTGCAGTTCTTGTGGATTAAAAACTTTAACTCAAAGAAGACTTTCTGATTTAATTGCTGAACTTGATTTGTTAGGGATAATTAATGCAAGGGTGATTAGTAAAGGTAGGTATGGCAGGACCAGAGAAATAAGGTTGGCTGTGCCTTCTACAAATTTACCAAACCTTACCAAGGAGTTAAAAACATGGTTGGGAATATAACTAATAAAATTTCTTTCTTTTTGAGAAGGGGATACTTGTTGAATCCCGATATTTTGAAAATTGCAGAAGAGGGCATGTTTGATGAGTTAGAGGAAAGGTTCGAACCCGAAAATAGGCCAATTGTTTTAACAAAAGATATCAAGGGATTAGTTGAGAATAAAAAAACTAAATTTGACTTGAGCTGGAATGATTTTGAAAAAGCAAGGGTCGATTATGAAAAAGGAGATGATGATGAAGTCTATTTGACATTTATGAACGTTTCTAGTGTTGGAGGAAGTTCCTTGTCTGTAACTAGTGAAATAGAAAGCGAGCCAATTGAGACAGAAGCATTGGACAATTCCATTTCAAAACCAATTATATTGAAGAATTACTCTGATAAAGATCACAAAGTCGAGGTTCCATCTTTTGTTAGTTACTACAAAATTCGTTATGATTATCTAAGAAAAATATTACAAACTAGAAATGGACTTGGCGATGCAGTTTCGATAAATCGATTGCAAAATAAGAGAAAAGGTGAGAAAGTTTCTACAATAGGAATGGTTTATTCTAAAAGTACAACAAAGAATGGGCACATAATAATTGAGATGGAAGATATAACTGGGATGACGAAGGTTTTGATGATGAAGACCAAGGACGAACTGTATAATTCTGCTAGAGATATAGTGTGTGATGAAATAATTGGTATGAAGGGTGTGAAAAGCGATGGATTAATTTTTGCGGATGAAATATTTTTTCCAGAGTTTCCGCCAGGCGAGGGAATAAAGAAAGGAAATGTCGATGAATATGTTGCATTCATATCCGATCTACATGTTGGTTCTGATGTTTTTATGGAAGAGAATTTCTTGAAGTTTATTAGTTGGATTAATGGAGAATACGGAACTAAAGATCAAAAGGATGCAGGATTGAAAGTGAAGTACTTGTTCATAGTTGGTGATTTAGTTGATGGTGTAGGAATATATCCTGGACAAGATTCTGATTTAGATATTTCCGATATAACTGAACAATATGATCGTATTGCAGATTACCTGTCTAAAATAAGAAAAGATGTTCAGATAGTTGCATGTCCTGGAAATCACGATGCAGTTAGATTGGCAGAACCACAACCCTCTTTTGATACTGATTTGTGTAATCCCTTATCTGAATTAGAAAATGTTACTTTAGTTACAAACCCTTCCGTGATTAATATGGGCGCTACAAAAGATTTTGATGGATTTAACGTTTTGTTGTATCATGGAAATAGTTTTGATTTTTATGTTAGGGATTTGGAAACCCTAAGGGAAGCAGGCGGTTATGATTGTATAGACTATTTGATGAAACTCATTTTAAAGAAGAGACATTTATCTCCAACTCACGATTCTTTTCCTTCGATGGTTGATGTTGAAGAAGATCCGTTGATAATTTTAGATCTTCCGGATTTTTTTGCTACTGGACATATCCATAGGTCTAAAGTTGCCCAATTAGAAAAAACAACTTTAATTTCTGGAAGTTGTTGGCAACCCATGACCGAGTTTCAAGAGAAAACAGGTCATATCCCTGAGCCCGCCAGGGTGCCAATTGTTAATCTGAAGACAAGGGAAATAAAAGTAATGAAATTTACTGATGATTAAAATGACAATAAAATTAGAAAAATACAATGAAATGTTGAATAAAGAGGTCAATAAAGCTTATTCTCTTGCCCAAAAAGCGAAATCAAAATCAATGGACCCTGTTGATAGAATGGAAATACCTCTTGCTAAGAACATGGCTGAAAGAGTAGAAGGATTGGTTGGAGTGGCCGCTCCGCAAATAGTTGGAAAGGGAATCCCTGATCGTATTGAAGAATTGGAAAAGCAATATGGGAAGCTTGATTGGCGTGTTGCATTAGTAATCTCTGATGAAGTTGCTTCTGGAAAGTTTTGTGAATTTGAAAATAAGAAAGAAGCTGTTGAAGTAGGAATTAGAATTGGTTTTGCGTATGTTACTGTTGGTGTTGTAGCAAGTCCTCTTGAAGGCTTTACTGGTATCGATATAAGGCATAGGAGGGACGGAAAAGAGTATATGGCCATATTGTATTCTGGGCCAGTTAGAAGTGCCGGAGGTACTGCTGCCTCAGCATCGGTTTTAATTGCAGATTATGTTAGGAAGAAAGCAGGTTATGATCCATATGATGCCGATGAAATCGAAGCCAAGAGGGCAGTCACAGAAGTTGTAGATTATCATGAGAGAGTAACTAACCTACAGTATTTTCCACATTCTGAAGAAGTTGAGTATTTGATGTTGAATTTACCCGTTCAAATAGACGGTGATCCAACTGAACAACTGGAAGTTTCAAATTATAAGGGATTAGATAGGGTTTCTACAAATAATTTGAGAGGCGGGTTTTGTTTGGTTATGAGTGAATGTTTGGCTCAGAAAGCAAAGAAAGTGTTAAAACAATTAGATAAATGGGGGAGTGATTTTGGATTAGATGATTGGAAGTTTATGACTAAGTTTTGTAAACTACAAACTAGATTAAAAGCAAAACAGAAAGAAGATTTGTCTGAAACTGAGAAAGAGAAAGTTTCTCCAGACCATACTTTCATAAGTGATATTGTTGCAGGAAGACCAGTTCTGACATATCCATTACGTAAAGGGGGATTTAGACTCAGGTATGGCAGGACTAGAACTACCGGGTTAAGTGCGACAGCTACACACCCTTTGACTATGAAGGTGTTGAACGAGTATATTGCAATTGGAACTCAGTTAAAAGTTGAAAGGCCTGGTAAAGGTACTGTTCTTAGTTCTTGCGATTCATTAGAGGAACCAATTGTAAAGTTGACTAATGGAGATGTAGTATTTTTGACAGAGGATAATTATGAAGAAGTAAAGAAGAAAATTTCAGAGATATTATTTTTAGGAGATATTTTGATCCCCTATGGTGATTTTTTGAATAGGGCACATATGTTGGTTCCTCCTGGGTATTGTGAAGAATGGTGGTTGAAGCATGTACAGTCTAAATCCAAATTGCCAGAAGAAGTTTCTAAGTCAACTGGCATTGATTTGTCTTTGATTAAGAAAATGTTTAATGATCCAATAAAGACAAAAATTTCTGCTACAAATTCATATAAGATATCTAAAGAACTTGGAGTTCCGTATCATCCAAAGTTTACTTATCATTGGAAAGATATTGATGTTAAAGAATTACTTGTTTTGCTTGGATGGCTGGTTAAGTCTACTGTCAAAAAAGAAGAAGAGTATAAAATAATATTACCTTTGAATTATGAATCGGAACTTATTGAGCCAAAGAAGATTTTAGAAAAAATAGGAGTTCCACACAGAGCAGTTTCTAAGGAGTATGTTGTTTTGGAAGACGATTGGGCAATAGGGTTTATGGTTAGTTTAGGTTTTTACACTACAGATATTGATTTTAAAGAAACAATAAAAAAAGTAGATTCAAGTAAAGATTCCTTAGAAAACATAAATCTATTTTCTGAAGTTGAAATGAAGGATAAATCTGGTTTAACAATAGGCGCAAGAATGGGTAGGCCTGAGAAAGCTAAGATGAGAAAAATGACTGGTAGCCCACACGTCTTATTTCCTGTCGGTTCTGAAGGAGGTAGGTTAAGGAGTTTTAACTCTTCTTTACAGAAAGGAAAGGTAAATTCAGAGTTTCCAATCTTTTTTTGTAAGAAATGTAGTAGTGAAACAGTTTACCCATATTGTGAGAAGTGTAGTGAAAAAACTACTAGAAGAACCTATTGTTTTGAATGTAAAAGAACAATGGATTTTGAAGAGTGTCCACATCATGGAAAAAATAGTTTATTTAACAGAAGAGATATTGATATTAATCATTTCTGTAATGTTGCAAAAGATAGATTGAAGTTGAAGGAGATGCCAGACTTAGTAAAGGGAGTTAGAGGCGTTTCTAATGAAGATCGGGCTATGGAAGATTTAACAAAAGGAATTTTAAGATCGATACATGGGGTGGCAGTCAATAAAGATGGAACTGTCCGTTATGATATGACTGAGATGCCAGTTACACATTTTGTTCCGAAAGAAATAGGTACTTCCGTAGATAAACTTGTTGAACTTGGATATGTTGAAGACATCTATGGTGAAAAGTTGACTAGCGAGGATCAAATTTTACAGATATTACCACAAGATGTTGTTTTGCCTTCCTGTGAAGAATCTTCTGAGGAAGGAAGCGATTCTATTTTATTTAGGGTAGCTGGCTTTGTTGACGATTTGTTGAATCGTTTTTATGGTTTGGATAAGTTCTATAATTTGAAATCGAAAGAAGAGTTAGTTGGCCATTTAATAATTAGCCTTGCCCCACATACTTCTGCTGGAGTAGTTGGCAGAATAATTGGGTTTTCTAAAACACAGGGTTGCTATGCTAGCCCTATTTGGCATTGTGCACAAAGAAGAGATTGTGATGGTGATGAAAATGGAATTATGTTATTGATGGATGGGTTACTAAACTTTTCTAGAAAATATTTACCAAGCCACAGGGGGGCCACACAAGATGCACCTCTTGTTTTGACATCAAATATTATTTTGACTGAAGTTGATGACATGGTTTTCGATATGGATTGTGTTTGGAGCTATCCTCTTGAATTTTATGAGGCTTGTGAACAATATAAGATGCCTTGGGACATTAAAATAGAAACTGTTGGAGATCATTTGGATAAACCCGATTTTAAATTAGGGTTTACTCATGAAACTACAAATATGAACGAAGGGGTTAGGTATAGTGCGTATAAGGGAATACCTACGATGGGTGAAAAAGTTATCGGTCAAATGAAATTAGCTGAAATGATAAGCGCTGTTGATGAAAATGATGTTGCACGTTTGGTTATTGAAAGGCATTTTATTAGGGATATAAAGGGTAATTTAAGAAAATTCAGCATGCAGCAGTTTAGGTGCGTTGATTGCAATGAAAAATACAGACGACCTCCTTTAATTGGGAAATGTAGAAAGTGTGGTGGTAAGTTATTGTTCACAATTTCAGAAGGCTCCGTGACAAAATATTTGACACCTTCTTTAAATTTAGCTGAAAGATATAAATTACCAGTTTATTCTTACCAAACTCTTGATTTAACTAGAAGAAGAATAGAAAGTGTTTTTGGAAAAGAAGCAGATAGACAAGAGGGATTGGGTAGGTGGTTTGGTTAAATAAAATATAATATGGTTGGTAATAATAAACATCCCATTAAATGATTCCTGCCTATGCCTAATTTTGCAGGAATTATTCCAGTTACTGTTGAAATGAGTAGGACAAGCAGACCAATAAAATTACTTGATAGGAAAAACACCATGACAACTATTAACATAATTATTGATAGAACTAGTTTTTGATAGTTTACTCTTGAAAATAAACTTGAAAATATTTTTGTTATTTTTATTGTTAGAAAAGTGGCAATCCCTCCAGCAATTAGAGTAACTGCTAAGAATATGATTAAATTTTCTAGTGTTAAAATTCCAATTATTTTTGAAATTGTAACTACTGCTCCATTTCTTGCTTTGTTTATTATGTAAAGTGCTAGGAAGCTTAAAACCATGTTTATTGTGTTTAGACCTCCAACTAAAATTAGAAACCCTTCGTTTGTTATTTTTTTGTATAGTTCTGATCCGATAATTGCTGCTTGAGCAGGACCAAGTCCTGGTAGAAAAGAACATAGCCCTCCTGCAGCCAAAGAAGATCCCATTGTTTTTGTTAGCTCTGGTTTCTTTATTTTTGGGAATGTTATTTTTTGAGGAGGTATTGTTGCTTTCTCTGATAAACTTATGAATAGCATACTCGTTCCAAATAAACCAGAGAGCAAGGGGAATAAAGGATTTTTTAGTGTTGGTAGACTTAAAGTTCCAATCCCTAAAATTCCAGATAGAAGAAATATAATTAGTGCCCACATTCTAGACTTTTTCTCTCTGAAGATTAGAAAGCCTGATGCGCCAATTAAAACATATCCAATGACTTGTTGCAAATAAGGGTAAACTGTTTCTATAATTATTTTGAATAAAGGAGATAGTGCAACTGCAAGTATTAACGAGAACAAACTTCCAATCAAAGTTAGCATCACTGCTTCATATCCCTTTCCTTCTAGTAGCATTTTGTGTCCAGGTAAAACGGAAAGTGCAGTTTCTGCTTCTGGTGCCCCGAGGAAGATGGACGGTATTGAGTCTAGAAAGGTGTGTGTTATCGCCATTGAAATTATGAACACTGCAATAATAACTGGTGAGACAACATTAAGCAAGATTGTTGAGAAGTTTAGAATTAATAATGAAACTAAATTTATGTGTACTCCCGGAATTAGTCCTGTGAAAATTCCAAATGCGCAACCTAAAAGTATTGCAATGATAATTTGCTCAATCATTTATCTTTGTTATTTTTTCAGCCTGTAGCTCGAATTTACCTTCATACTCTACAACTCTACCGCTTATTGTTACTCTTTCATTGTCTTCTAGAATTATTTCTCCGTTCTTGAAAACAATCACTACAATATCCGATTCACCATCAAACAATTTTAGGAGGTAAAGTCCCTCAGTTTCTTTTAGTATGGATAATTCTCCTTCAATTGAAATTAGTTTGTCAATATCTTTATCAGTAATGTCTTTTATTTGGTATTCTGGTGGCTCTATGTTTTCTGCAATAAATAAAATGAGCAAGATGCCTGCTAAAGATGAGACCAAAGAAATTTTTAATAATGTATTTTCGTTCATCTATTTACTTTTTGTAGAGTAATGTTTATAAATACCTGTCGTTTCATGCATTTTATGGGGATTCTTGGAAAAAAAAGAGGTGATAGTCAGGGATATTCTTTAATGGAAGAAAATAGAAAGTTAAGAGAGACTGTTTCTAATTTGAGAAAAGAGATTGGAATGTATAAGGAGCCCCCGTTAATTGTTTGTGATGTTGTAAAAGTTCTGAATGAGAAAGCAATTGTTAAGTTGCAAAATGGAAATAAGTTTTTAGTCAGTATTTCTCCATCTTTATTGGGGAAAATTATTCCTGAACAAAGAGTTTTAGCCGAACAGAAATCTTTGGTTGTTGTTGATGTTCTTGGAAAAGTGAAACAACATGATGTTGAGAATTTTATTATTCTTGAGAAGCCAGGAATTTCTTGGAAAGAGATTGGTGGATTGAAAGGACAGATAAGAGAGTTACATGAAGTCATTGAGTTGCCATTGAAGAACCCTGCTTTGTTTAGGAAAGTGGGTATCCATCCGCCAAGAGGAGTTTTGTTGTATGGTCCAAGCGGAACAGGCAAGACAATACTTGCAAAAGCAATAGCAAGGAGCACTAACTCAACTTTTATTGAAATAGTTGGTAGTGAGTTGGTTCAGAAGTTTATTGGTGAGGGTGCTAAGTTAGTTAAAGATATTTTTAGTTTGGCTAGAGAGAAAGCACCTTCCATTGTTTTCATAGATGAGCTTGATGCAATCGCTTCTGAGAGAGTTGATTATGGTACTAGTGGAGAGAGAGAGGTTCAGAGAACATTTATGCAGTTGTTAAGTGAGATAGATGGTTTTGATCCTTTAGATAATGTAAAAATTGTTGGTGCTACAAATAGAATTGATGTTTTGGATCCCGCAGTACTTAGGCCAGGTAGATTAGATAGGTTGATAGAAATCCCAATTCCAGATGTTAGTGGTAGGAAAGAAATATTTGGCATACATTCTAAAGATATGACTCTGGATAAAGTTGGAATAGATGGAATACTTCCTTTGACAGAAGGGTTTTCTGGCGCTGAGATAAAATCAGTATGTACTGAAGCAGGTTATTTTGCAATAAGGGAAGATAGAACTATAGTTAATATGGATGATTTTCTAAGAGCAATTGATAAAGTTAGACAGGATGAATCTGGAGAAAATCCTGTTGGGATGTTTGGCTAAGATGAACGATTTTTTAATTTTATTTTTATCGATAGTTAGCTTGCTCGTGTTGTACTGGATATTTTTTGGTGAAAGAAAACTGAAAAAGAAAATGGAAAAATGAGATTATTTGTTGGATTGTTTCTTCCATCTGAAGTAAAGGACGAATTGTATAAAGTTCAGAGAAGTTTTCCAAGAGAAGTTGCTAAAGTTAATTGGATTTCTAAAAAGAATCTGCATCTAACTTTAAAGTTTTTAGGAGAAGTTAAAGAAAGTGAAGTTCCAAAGATAGTTTCTTTGTTGAAGAAGGTTAAGTTTGATCCTTTTGAAGTTAGTACCGGATATCCTGGTATGTTTTCTCGTAATAATTCTCCATCTGTTATTTGGGTTGATTTAGTACCAAAGAAAAAAGTTATTGAACTTCAACAGAAAGTTGATGCAGAATTGTTGTCCGTTTTTAGTTCTGAACAAAAGTTTAGTCCGCATCTTACATTAGGTAGAGTGAAAACTGTGAAAAAGAAAGATAGGTTCTCCAAATCTTTTGAAGAGATAAAAATACAAAAGAAGAAATTTCTAATAACTGAATTTTGTTTGGTGCAAAGTAAGTTGACTAAGGACGGACCAAAGTATATTGTGCTTGAAAGATTTGATACGTAAAGGTTTATATATTTCTAAGTTCGGTGTCTTATTATGGAAATGGATTTGAAGAAATGGCTTCCTTTGACTTTTCTTTTGATAGCAATAGTTTCAGTATTTGCTTATATGTTTGTTTTTGATTCAAATGATGTTAGACATCCTTCTCCCCCTGATGCAGGTTGTGCCGTTATGAGTGATAGAGGCCATTATGAAGATAGCGTAGATATTGTTTTTTTACCAGAAAATTATGAAGATGTTTCCAAATTTGTTTTAGATACAGAAAGATTCAAAGATAGTTTACTTGGAGCCGTTCCTTTTGATAGAAGTTCCGAGAGATTTAATTTTTTTAGATTAGAGTCTTTTGAAGAACTGGGTTGTGAATATGATGGAGAATACTCTGATGCTGTTGTTTGTGATCCAATTACTGTTAAGAGAGTTGCATTGAGCTGCCCTGCAGATTATTATATTGTTTTAGTTGATGTCAATGGCGTTACAAACTTTTTTGATCATTTAAGATCCAGTGCTTGGAGAGGTGTTGCTTCTCTGAATACTGCAGATGATCCATTAGTATTTCCTCATGAGTTTGCACATCTTTTTGCAGATTTGTATGATGAATATACTTGGGAAGGCGGAAAGATTACTGGAGATTCAAGGAACTGTGATCCTGAGTTTGATGCTTGTCCTAGCTTTGATGTTGTTGAAGGTTCGGAATGTCATGCTGGCTGTGTAAATTATGAACATGCTAGATCTATTGGTACAGGAATAATGAGGGATTATTGGAAGTCAAGTAGCTATGGTGTGTTTAATGAATATTTGATTGAACAAGTTATTTTTGATAATACTTTGAGTAATAAACAAATTGGAACTGTTTCATTGTCTCCAAAAGGAAATCCTGTTCAGGAAAAAGAAGAAGTTTTGGTGGTCGAATATGAATGTGCTGGAAAAGATTGCGAGATATCTTCCGTTTCAGAAGGAAATGGATATGTTCAGAAATATTTGGATTCCGGATCAGAAAATGTTTTTTCTTTAGGTTTGAGTAATGGAGCTTCGTATAAGTTTGATGGGTTAGATCTGTTGTATATTGAAGGTCATAATCTTGATGGAGAGATGGAAGCAGACCATAGAGTAGTTAGTAGAGTGAATGACTTTGTTGTGTTAGAGAAACCTGAACAAGATGTCAGAATTGATTTGAGAGATCCTTCAGGCAAGATATTAGATAGTCATAATTATGTTTTTACTTCTGATGGTGATTCTTATGTTCCAAGATTAAATAGTAAAATTGTTGATATTGATGAAGTAGTTTAACTTTCATAGATTTCGTTTACAATTCTTTCAATCTCTTCAGCTCTTTTTTTACCTATTCCTTCAATTTTTTCTAAGTCTTCTTTTTTTGAGTTTGCAATCTCCTTTATTGAGTTGATATTTTTTAGTAGTGTTTTTGCTGTGCTTGGACCTATGCCGGGCAACGATTCAATTATGAACTCTTGCTGTTCTTTTGTTGTTGTTGGCTTTTTTTCTAGTCTCAAACTGATTTCTTTTGCATCTGGATTTTGTTCCCTTATTGAAATCACCTTTAGTAATTCTGCTGTGTCTTGTGGACTTTTTGTATGTAGTATTGGAACGCCGTAAGAAATTGCTATTGCAGAGAGCATACCTCTTATTGCATTTGGATGTATTTTTCTAAGTGAATAAATATCTTCAGTACCCTCTATGATAACTATTGGTTTTTCAAAGTTATTTCTTAAGTTCCTTATTTGTGAGAATATTCTTTTATCTATTAAGGAATCAACGAAGTCTCTTGTTGTTTTTCTTTCTATTCCAACTCTTTCAGATACAATAAAGTCTGCTGTTGTTAAAGGTTTTAGTTTGATATTGATTCCAAGATCATGCAGTTTTTTTGTAATTCCTGAATTTGATTCTCTTGAGTCAACGTGGATTATTGATCCAGTTTTATCCATAAATGTTTTTAGAGTTGGTTGCCTCTCAAAGCCCAACTTTTTGTTTATGCTCTGTAATGCAGAATGCATTCTCTTTTCTTTGTGATGGGATATCCAATAATTAATCTCATCTCTAGTATTCTTTGTTATTAAGAGAATTATTCTTCCCTTATCATGTCTTGCTGTTCTCCCCCTCCTTTGAATAGATCTGATTGCAGAAGGTATTGGCTCGTAGAATATAACTAAATCAACTCTTGGAATATCTAGCCCTTCTTCTCCAATGGAAGTGGAGACAAGACAATTATAAATACTATTTTCAAAATCCTTTATTATTGCTACTTGCTCTTTTTGGTTTAATTTAATTCCATCTTTTTTTGCTTGCCCTACAAATAGCTTTGCTTCAATTTCTTTTATTTTATTCAATTCAGTTTCAAGCTCTTTTGCAGAATCTCTGTAATTGTTGAAGATTATTATTTTTGTTGAAGGATCTTCCTTTATGTTTTGTTTTACTATTTCTATTAATCTTTCTTGTTTTGGATGCTTTACTTTTTTAGATTCCAACTCTTTTGCTAGGATGTATGCTGATTTGAAGTTTAAATCGTTGGTCAGATTTTTTACTGCTTTTGATTTGTTTTTTGAATCTTCAAAAATAGTTTTGAGATACTTTTGTAAAGAATTTATTCCTTGCGTTTCTAACATTTCTATCGCATGATTTATTTTGATTGTTTCTGCCACCAATGAGATTGATCTATATATTCCATAATCCTTTGCCCCTCTTGCTAACTCCCCTTGTAATGAACCCTGTGCGTTTAGAAGTTCTTTCTTTGATGGCTGTGAAGATAATTTTAGTGTCCCCTGTTTTTTTATGTTTGTTATTTTTTCTTTTAGAGAATTTTCCATTAGTTTCTTTATTTTTTTGAACTCATCTGGTAATTCTATAATTTCTTTTTCTATATTTAGTTCTTGTGTGTATTCCTTTACATCTGGATCTTCTTCCGTTCTTGATTCTATTTTTTTAGTGTAAAGGTTTTTACATACTTCCAGTATCTTTTCTTTATTTGATCCGGGTGAAGCTGTTAATCCCACTAATCTTTCGAATTTTGATTTTTTGTGATATTCTTTTGCTATCCAAGTGTAGGCGTATTCTTGCACTGCTCTATGTGCCTCATCAATTATTAGTGTAGATACTGTGCTGATATCTATTGATTTATTTAGTAAGTCATTTTCGATGCATTGTGGGGTGCTTACTATAATATTAGAAGTTTCCCAAAGGTCCTTTCTTTTTGATGGCGGAACTGTTCCAGTGAAGAGTGTTACATTGTCTGCCGTTGTACTTTCTTTTATTTCAGTGTAAATTTGATTGGCCAATGGTTTGGTTGGAGTTAGAAATAATGCTTTTGAGCTTTTATGGTCACTAAGCCTTTTTACTATAGCTAGGATTGCAATTTTTGTTTTGCCCATTCCAGTAGGCAAGACTACTAATGTGTTTCCCCTTAGACATGAATCTAGAATAGTCTCTTGGTATAACCTAGGTTTGAAATTTATATCAGGCATAATTCAGTTACTCCATCTCGATTTATAAAGAATTTTGTAGTCTATGTCAACCTACTATCTATACTTGTATAGGAATAATAGCAGTAGAACTACTGCTGCAATTAAGGCGAAGATTAAGGCAGTAAGAGAGTTTGCTAAAATTAAAAGTGCAATAGAGAAAATTATGAATGTTAGTCCGAATATATATAATGGAGCAGATCCAAAGAAGATTTTTGTTCCGTCCAATCCTGCTAAAGGCAACATTGAGTATATTGCTATGAAATAAGATACTTTTACTAGGTCAGAAAAACCTGGAACGCTGTTTAGGATTAGTGCTAGAAGAGTAAGTGTTAGTGGTCCTGCGAAATGAATTATTGATATCTCGAAATCAGTAACTTGTTTGAATGCCCTCTTCATTCTTTTTAGTTTAATTTCTGAAATTTCTGAACTACCTATTGCACAGAATTTTAGGAATCCATTTGATAAGAGAGAAACTAAAATTGGTAAAATTATACCCAGTTTTATGGATTTGAATTTTCTTCCAAATATTCTGGAATTATCTATTCTCGCTCTTTTTGTGAACCAGAATCTTTTGATGCCCCAAATTCTAAATGTTGAATCGCATCCATAGTTCCTTGCTATTAGTTTATGAGATATGATGTATACTAATAGGGCTATTGCTGATAGAATTGCTAATCTTATCAAGTTTATGAGTCCTGTACTGAGTTCAAAGATTTCTCCAGATCCCCATTGTCTGAATGAAAATACGAAACCGAGAATTATTGCAGCGATTGCTAGGCTTCCTACTTCTTTTTTGTCAAAAATTCCCTTGCTCATCTTCAATTGAATATTCTTTGTCGAATTATATAAGTTTTTTGCCTAAATTCCCTAGTTTTCTATGTGGGCTCAAAGGCTCGAAAATTATATAAACGTTGAGAGACTTCTGTTCGTATCTTACTTGGAGGGATATAATATGTTAAAGACAAAGAGAGTATCTGAAGTCATCAATATGCCCGTTTATAATGATAATGGAGAGTATTTCGGCGACGTTGAAGAGACGCTTATAGCTTCTAACAAGATTTATGGGTGGAAAATAAGATCTACCAAGAAATCCTATATTAGCAAAGTCATGAGTGGTGCTAAGGGAGTTATTATTCCGCACAAATTGGTTAAGTCCATAGGCGACATAATGATTGTTACAAAGGCCGAAATTCCTAGTTATGACGAGAGAGGCACGGAGATAACCGCCGAATAAAAGCACAAATTTTAAATACTCTTATTTTTATTTTAGTGATAATATGGCTTCTAAATTACAAGGGACTATTGAATTTTTGAAGGACTTTGGTTTATTCGATGTTATACTTCCGTTCTTGCTTGTTTTTGCAGTAGTTTTTGCTATTTTAGAGAAGACCGCCATTTTGGGCAAAGATAAGAAGAATTTGAATTCAATTGTTGCTTTGGTTTTAGGTCTACTTGCTATTGCTGCTAATAAGGTTGTGATGGCCTTGACAAATGCTCTGCCTAATATAGCTTTATTGATTATAATCTTTGTTTCGTTTTTGATGATGGTTGGAATTTTCTTCAAGGACGGCGAGTTTGATTTTCAGGGAAAGCATAAAGGCTGGTATACTGCATTTGTTTTTGTGATTTTAATAGGTGTTTTGGTTATTTTCTTGGGTGCTTGGATAACGGATAGTGGAATAAGTGCTCTGTCTTATGTATTTGCTTATTTGAATTCAAATTTTGGTAGTGATGTTATTGGTGGAATAATTCTTGTTGCAGTAATTGTCGGAACAATTTGGTTTGCAGTTAGAAAAGGTTCGGAGGATTAAGATGGTAGACTTCTATTCTATCTTTGCTACGCTCGAGGGTTCTGGTTTCTATGAGTATGTTCTGCCTTTTCTTTTAGTTTTTGTTATTCTTTTTGCTATTTTGGAGAAGACTCTAATATTGGGATCCACTGGTCCAAAAGAAGAGAGGAAACCGAAGACTAACTTGAATGTTATCCTTGCTGTTGTATTGGCACTTGTTATTTTGATTAATACTGAACTTATTTTTATCATGAATCAATATTTGTCCAGGATGGCGTTTTTCATTGTTCTTGGAATAATGTTTATGTTGGTTATAGCTATGTTTGCTGGGAGGGGAGAAGATGGTAAGTTCTTTTCTGGATTTAATGTTTGGATTGCAGGCGGTATAGCCATTGTTGCTTTGTTATGGTCTTTGAGTTCGTCGGGTTATGGTTGGGGATTTTTACCCTATTGGGTGACTGATGAAGTCCTTAGTTGGATACTGTTTTTAGCTATTTTTGGTGTGATAATTGCAGTTTTGACTAAAGAAAATAGGAGCCCCAAAAAAAAGAAGAAATATTTTGTTATGGATGAATAATGGCAACATTTTTGGACATAGGGTTACTTGAATATTTTTTGCCCCTATTTAGTTTTATACTTATTTTTACGTTACTTTATGCTATTTTGGGGGCAACAAAAGTTTTGCAAGGCAAAGCATGGATTAATATTACAATTGCCCTGATGGTTTCGTTGGTTGCCATGTTTTCAGGTTCTGTTTTCGAACTTGTTAATGTAATAACGCCTTGGTTTGTTTTATTATTGATAGCATTGGTGTTCTTGGCTTTGATTGCTTCGTTTGCTTTGAAGGGAGGGGTTGCAGAGATGCCAATGTTTAAGGTGTTCGCAATCTGGTTGCCCTTGATAATTATAGTTTGGTCGATGACTGCAGTTTTTGGACCAATATTTACTCCATATGCCCCTGGAGCAAATCCTGAATGGGAGGCATTGAGAACTATTTTTCATCCCAGAGTTATTGGTGCTATTATTATGATTGTCATAGTTTTGTTTACAGTTAGAGTTGTCGTTAAGAAATAATTATTTGAGTTTTTTTGTTACTCTTTCAAGATCTTTTACATTCTTTGTTAATGGTGCTATAATATTCCCTAGAACTTTTTCTAGTGCTTTTATTTCTGATCCTAAGTCTTGTATGCCTTCTCCATATTCAGATACTTTTCCAAGAACTGCTTTTTGCAGATTTTCGAATCTGTTTTGTACTCTTACTATTTCTTGTTTTACTCCGGCTAAATCAGTGTCTATTTTTTCTTTCCAAAGCTTTAGATCGCCAATACCTCTGATTAATTCATCCCATTTTTCTCCGACTATAGATTCAGCTATTTCTTCTATCATATCATAGCTTGCTCTCTCTGCTGAAGGTTCTGGGAAGTTCATCTGTTGAGCTGGTTGCTGTTGTTTTTGGAAAGAGGGTTTAACATGAGAAATATCTTTTACTGGCACTTCTTTTTCCTTTGTTGGAGATGGAGCATCTTCAAGTCCAGGTGGAATTCCTTCAGGGGTTGCTCTGGGTTCTACTGCATTTTTAACATCTAGAAGATCTCTACTTTCATCAGGTCTCTCTTTTTTGAATGCCATCTTTTATTTTTGATTCTTTTTTATCAGTTCTATAACTTCTTCCTCTGTTACAACGTTTAATGGATTCCACATATTAATATACTTTTCTAAAATTTTTACCTGTTCTTTTTTAGCGAAAAGTTTCAACTCTTTTATTACATCTTTCATAGTGTTTTTTAGGCCTTCAATGCTTTCTTTAATTTCTCTCAAATCTTCATTTATTGTTTTTACTTCAGTGTTTAGAGATTTGTAATGTTCAATCATGTTTTGATTAATCATTAAGATTCTTTCTCTTGTTAAATTGTATTTTCCTTCAAGAATCCTTATTCTAGTGTTTAAGTCATTCAAATCAGCATTTACGTTTGGTTGAACCGCATCCATTTTAAACGAAAGTTATTTTAAGATAGCTAATATATAAGACTATGAATATTAAAGGTTATGTTATTTTTTTAAAGTGGTAATATGGTAAAAGAAGGTGATAGTCTAAAACCAGGCGAGTACGAACTTGTCAGGGAAGGGAAGAAAGAGGTTATGAAGATTAATTTCTTGGGTTTGCCCTATGCCCCGTCTATTGAAGATGATAAGGCAACAATGGCCTTGGTTGTAGATAGATTAATTGAAGTTCCGAGTGTTAGTAGAATAATTTTGTCTGCAGATAGGAATTATCAGTATAATGTTGATCAAATTCAAATGTTAAGGGAGATTGCGAATATTTACATTTTTTTAACTAGGCAGAAAGGAGTTTTGTCTTTATCTTCAATGGGTACAAGCATGGAGTATGCACAAATGTACCCTGCAAGGTTTTCAGATGTTCAATATATTGTGAATAATCTTTTGAAAGGAGATCCGATTGGAGCCTATGTTGAACTTAAGAGAATTATAAGGGAGCAGAAGATTAGGTTGAAAAATTCTAAAGGTCCCTTTGAAGCAAAAGACGAAGCAGCATACTTGAAATCTCTTTCTGAAATTTTTGAAGTAGTTGGAAGGTCAACTTTGGTAATGCAAGTGAAAAATGAGTTGGACGGATATCAGCTTGGAGATAGGTCATTGTATGCTAGAGCCATTAGGCCAACAATATCTCCTAATTTTATGTTTACTAGATTGATGGCAAGAATCCCTGTTAATTCTGATGAGGTAGATAACTACGAATTAAAAGATGGATCACAAATAATGGTTTTTGAATCTCCTGACGAAGTTAATTTACTTTATCATCTTGTTCCTCCTGAGTTTAACTTGCCAGAAGACCATGTTTGGTTACTAGATTTGGCAAGAGTTGTTATGTCGGAGCATAAGCCAACGACTGCAGAATATACGGATCCTTTGAGAATTAGGCAGACTTTTTTTAATATTGGAAAGGATTTGTTGAATGAGTTGGCAGCAAGCAAGGGAATTGCATTAAGTTATGAAGACTCCGAAGTTTTAGCAAACATTTTAGTTAGGTATACTATTGGTTTTGGGTTGATTGAAGTTTTACTTTCGGATCCAAAGGTTCAAGATGTTTCCGTTAACTCTCCTATCGGAGAATCCTCAATATTTATTGTTCATCAAGATTATGGCGAGTGTAAAACAAATATAACTCCTAGCTCAGAGGATGGTGAAAGTTGGGCAACTAAGTTTAGAATAATGTCAGGTAGGCCTCTTGACGAAGCGAATCCAGTTTTAGATACAGAGTTAGTTGTTTCTGAGTTTAGAGCAAGAGTATCGGTGATAACAAGTCCGTTGAATCCTGCAGGTATTGCATATGCATTTAGAAGACATAGAGAGAAGCCTTGGACATTACCTTTGTTTGTAGATAATAATATGATTAGTCCTCTTGGTGCAGGTTTGTTGAGCTTTATTATTGATGGTGCAAGAACGCTTTTGATTGCAGGAACAAGGAGTAGCGGTAAGACTTCTTTGCTTGGTTCTTGTTTGGTTGAAATAATGAGAAAGTATAGAGTTATTACTGTCGAGGATACAATGGAACTTCCAGTTAGTTCTATGCGCGATTTAGGTTATAATATTCAGCCTATGAAAGTTAGATCTGCTTTAGCTGCAGGAGGAACGGAGTTGGCTGCTGATGAAGGAATAAGAACAAGTTTAAGGTTGGGAGATAGCAGTTTGATTGTTGGAGAGATAAGAAGTAAGGAAGCTCTTGCACTTTATGAAGCTATGAGGGTTGGTGCTTTGGCTAATGTTGTTGCAGGAACAATTCATGGTGGTAGCCCGTATGCTATTTTTGATAGGGTTGTGAATGATTTGGGGGTTCCTAGGACTAGCTTTAAGGCAACAGATATTATTGTTGTTGCAAACCCAGTTAAATCTCCAGATGGTTTGCATAAAATTAGAAGAGTTACTAGCATAACCGAAGTTAGGAAGGAATGGGAAAACGATCCTTTGACCGAAGGTGCATTTGTTGACCTGATGCTTTATAATCACAAGACAGATCAGCTAGAACCCACAGATAGTTTAATTAATGGTGATTCTGAAGTTATAAAATCAATTGCAGGAAGTGTAAAGGAGTGGGCCGGCAATTGGGATGCTGCTTGGGAAAATATACTGCTTAGGGCGAAAATAAAAGAGACTTTGGTTGAGATGGCAAATAAATTAGATAGAAAGGAATTGTTGGAAGCAGATTTTTCTATTAAAGCAAATGATATGTTCCATAAATTTTCAGATGATGTTTTAACTAACTTTGGTGTTTTGGATAGTGAGAAAATCTTTTTTAGATGGAATGAATGGTTTACTAGGGAGTTAAAGAAAGAGGTGCCTAATGTCAATATCGAAAGACGAGATAGATAAGATTCTTAGAAAGTATCAATCAAGATTGAAGAAGCAATCTGGTGCTCCTAGTCCCGAGAGTTATCAACCGAGTTCAGAATTTTCTAGAGAGTATATTAAATTCAAGAAAGATGCTATGCCTGGAACAATGGGTAAATACGAGAGGCTGTGTAATTTTTCTGAAACAATAGTTAAGATAAATCCGTCTAAGAAAGATATTGGGGCTTTAGAAGAAAGTATAAGGATTGCGCATTTGAATTTGACTCCAACGGGCGCTGCAAGTTTTTCACTCTTATTTGTTTTTTTGATTGTTTTGGTAGCTTTGTTTTCTGGAGTTGCTTCTTTTTTAGTTTCAGGATTTACTAAGTTTGGTGGATTGATTGCTGCCATTTTAGTTTCATTAGTTGCTATGCTTTTGATTAAACCTTTGACAAGATATCCAATTAATTTGGCAACTAGGTGGAGATTGAAGGCCAGCGATCAGATGGTTCTTTGTATTTTGTATATGGTAATTTATATGAGGCATACATCTAATTTTGAAAATGCTATAAAGTTTGCTTCTGAACATGTTGGAAATCCTTTGTCTTTAGATTTGAGGAAAATATTTTGGGATGTTGAAACTGGAAAATATCCTACTTTGAAAGAATCTTTGGAATCGTATCTTGGTTATTGGAGAAAACATAATTTAGAGTTTGTTAATTCGATGCATCTTTTAGAAAGCAGTTTGTATGAGCCAAGTGAAGATAGAAGGTTGAGTTTGTTGGACAAGTCTTTGGAAGTAATTTTGGAAGGAACTTATGATAAGATGATGAAGTATGCACATGACTTGCAGAGTCCTGTCACAATGTTGCATATGCTTGGTGTTATTCTACCAATTTTAGGTTTAGTTATCTTTCCTTTGATTGGCGCTTTTATGGGTGGAATAAAATGGTATTATATTGCAATTGTGTATAATATTGCCTTACCCATTATTGTTTATAATGTTGGAGTTAATCTTTTAGCTAAACGTCCAGGAGGATATGGAGAAACAAAGTTAGATATTCCAACCAGTAAGGGAGTATTATTTGGTGCCTGGTTTATTTTTATCTTGTTTTTAATTATTGGGCTGTTGCCGTTTATTTCTCATATGATTTCTCCAGGTTATGATATGGTTTTGTACGGAGATACTGCTACGGGAGAAAGGTTGTTTGATTTTGAGTGTCATGATACTGGAAAATGTTATGGTCCTTTTGGTATGGGTGCTTTGATATTGAGTTTCTTTATTCCGCTTGGCTTAGCTTTTTCACTTTCTATGTATTATAAGTCTAAGTCTAAGACTGGAAAGAAGATAAGGGATGAAACTAAAAAGTTGGAGAGTGAGTTCTCTACAGGCATTTTCCAATTAGGTACAAGGATTGGAGATGGTATTCCTTCGGAAGTTGCATTTGATGATGTTTCTAAAACATTAGAAGGAACTCCTGTTGGTAAATTCTTTAGAACAATTCATAATAATTTGAGTGCCGCAGGAATGAGCTTGAAAGGCGCTATTTTTGATAGGAATCGTGGTGCCATTAAAGATTATCCAAGTCCATTGGTTAAAAGTTCTATGGAAGTTTTGGTTGAAAGTTCTAGGAAGGGTCCAAGTATTGTTTCGCAGTCCTTGTTGAGCATTTCTACTTATGTTAATAATGTTAAGAGAATAAATGAAAGGTTGAAAGATTTATTGGCTGAAATTATCTCTAGCATGAAGAGCCAGATCAATTTCATGGCCCCAGTGATTGCAGGTATTGTTGTTGGAATAGCAAGTATGATTGTTGGTATAATTTCTAAGTTAGGATATATGTTGCAGCAAGTCAATTCTGGCGGTACGGATTTTTCAGTTGATGTTGTTAGTTTGGCTAGTTTGTTCCAGAAGACCCAAACAATTCCAGGGTATTTCTTCCAATTAATAATTGGAATTTATGTTGTTCAAATAATTTATATCTTGAGTATAATTTCAAACGGCATTGAACACGGTGCAGATAAATTGAATGAGCAGTATGCTTTAGGTAAGAATTTAATGAGGGGCTTTTTGTTGTACTTTATTGTTGCTTTAGTTGTCACGATTTTGTTCAATATTATCTCTACGGCAGTATTGGGATCAACCCAAATTTAGAAATTATTATAAGTTAGGAGTTCGGATGAAGAATATGGAAAAAAGAGGAGAGATGAATGTTTATTTTGAGTATATTTTTAAGTTTCTTATAGTATTTGTTGCAATCGCTTTGTTTTATTTGTTTGTGATGAGGAGGATTGGCGGTGGATAAGAAAGGCGCAATGATGGAAACTGTTGTAAAAGCAATACCTGTTATACTAATCGGTGCTATCTTGTTGGGTGTTGTTTTGGTTGGAGTTTTTTATTTTACTAAGTCCTCTGTTGATAGAGAGGCTTGCAGGGATAGTGTTTTGTTGAAGGCTAGGTCGAAGGTTTTGGGTGAAACTTTGTTTGATCAAATACAATGTGAGATAGATAATGTTGAAGTGAAAGCTACAGGAGAGGACGAGATTTATGGTGAAATTGCAGGAGAGATGTATGATTGTTGGTATCAGTTTGGAGAAGGGAAAGTAGATTTTCTTGATAACTATGATGCTTGGCAAGGAGATAATTGGTGTTTTGTTTGTTCTAAAATATCTTTTGATGAAGAAGTGCAGGAAGAACATGATGAGTTGGATGGCCTGTATGATTTTCTGTCTACTAAAACAATTCCATTGAAGGAGGAGCAAACTTTCTTTCAATACATGTATGGTGAAGTTGAAGATGTTGAGGGAGATACTTCTACAAAAACCCCTGTAGATGTTGATGAAGAATTTTATGTGTCTTTTTTTGCGGATAAAAGACAAGGCGTGTCAGACCTTTGGGCAGGAGGGGGACAGATTTTGGCAGGTACTGCTCTTTGTGGAGTAGGAATTTTACTTGCAGTGAAAACTGCGTTAATTGGAACTCCCGCGGCAATTAAGATGTGTATGGGGGGCATAACATTAATTGGTACTGGTACTACAACACTTATTGCACATAAATCGGAATATATTGTCGGACTCTATGCGGGGGATGCAGATAGTATGATGTCTGCTTGCAAACAATGAAAAAAGGCGAAATAGTTTGGGATAAAATGGGAATTTGGATTTTGTTATTGATACTATTAGTTATATTGTTAGTTATTTTGTATGTTCAGAAGGGAAATTTTGGTGATATTTTGGAGTCGTTGAAGACAGTGTTTAGGTTCGGAGGATGAAATGAAGCAAGGTAAGATTGGTTTTACACATTTGATTGCAGCTATTTTGGTTATCGTTTTGGTTCTTGCTATTGTGTGGTTTGCTACACCTGTTTTTGATGAGTTAAAAGAGAAGATGGGATTTAATCTTGGTTTGACTGCACAAGAATCCGAAGCACAGACAAGAGCTAAGGAGTTTTTTACT
>CAYMSW010000004.1:34318-37003 GCA_964393215.1 Candidatus Woesearchaeota archaeon | reverse complement strand
AATCCAATAGTAACCTTTATAAAATCACTATTTTCTCAACAATTATCAAAATGTCAGTATATGATAGTAATACAAATCAAGTAATAGACGACCTAGCCAAGAAGCTAAAAGACGTTAAAGAACTACAAGCTCCAGACTGGTCTAAATTCGTAAAAACAAGCACAGCCAGAGATAGACCCCCTTTAGACAACGATTGGTGGTACTCTAGAGCAGCTTCAATCATGAGAAAATTATACATTCTAGGTCCAATCGGAACCAACAAATTAAGAAGAAAATATGGCGGAAAAAAGAACAGAGGCCATAAACCAGAAAAATATTTCAAAGGTTCAGGAAAAATAATCAGAACAATTCTAAAGCAATTAGAAACTGCAGGCCTTGCAGAACAAAAAGAAAAAGGAGTTCACAAAGGCAGAGTTCTTACAAAGAAAGGACAATCACTGTTAAACACAGCAACAAAGAAATAAAATGGCAAGATACAAACCAACTGCTAAGAAAAAAAGATTAGTAAAGAAAGGTAGACAAACAAAATGGGCACCTTTCTGGGTAGTTCCAAAAGCAGCTGGGCCAGGAAAGAAAATACATCCTTCTTCATTTACTAAAATAAAAAGAAGATGGAGATCATCTTCAAAATTAAAGGCTTAAAATGGAAAGAACATATACAATCCCACTTAGAAAAGAATTTCAGAAAGCTCCTAGCTACAAGCACACTGCAAAAGCAGTAAGAGCTACAAAAGAATTCTTAAAGAAACATATGAAAGCAGGAGAAGTTAAGCTAGGAAAATATCTTAATGAACTTATGTGGAAAAACGGACCTAAGAATCCACCTCATAAAGTTAAAGTCGTAGCAAAAAAAGAAGATAATATTGTCAAAGCAGAATTGGTCGGTGCACCTGAAGAAAAAAAGAAGGAAGCACCAAAGAAAAAGGGTCTAAAAGGTTTGACTAAAAGGTTGAAAGAACAACCTGCTGAAGAAAAAAAAGAAGAAACAAAAGCAGAAGAGAAACCAACAGAAGAACCTAAAGAAGAAAAACCAAAGAAAGTTGAGCCTCAAAAAGAAGAAAAGATACCAACTACTTCTGAATTAATAGAACAGCAAGAAAGAAAAGCAAAAGCTAAAGAAATTCCAACAGCTGCAGAACTAAAAGATTCTAAGAAATAATTATTTCCAACCTCTTCTTTTCAAAATAAATGCTACTAACCAAATTAATACTAAAGCACCAACAATAAATGCAGATGCATACCACCAATTAATACTCTTCAAATCAAAGGGGAAGAAAGCATTTCCAGGAGTTTCACAATTTTCGCTCTGAATTGGCCTATAAAAAGTAGTCCCACAAGCACTGATATCATGACATTCTCTCGTTCTCACACCATCAATACAATCAGTCCAGCCAGTACATGACCAACTTTCAGTACAACCAGAGCTGCCTCCATTATTATCATCTCCTGAGCTACCGCCATTATCACCATTATCATCGTCATCATCTCCAGACAATAAAACCTCAAAACTACCAATATCAGAAACAACAACATCCACTTCTGCAACATCACAAGAATACGCTTCACCACGAGCATAATCTCCAGAACAGTAGTATTCCCACAAGAAAGAATCACTATGGCATTCATCAACAATCGAACCATAACCTGTTATACTAAATCCACCTAAAATCAAAGGATCATTTCCTGATGCTGAACCAAATGCACAGATATCCTCATTATAATCAGGAACTCCTACAACATCATTAACATTACACCTTCCATCAACACAACCAGCAGTACATTCATAAAATTCAACTAACAATTGATTAGTTAGCTCTCCACCACAATAATATTCCTTCAAATAATTATCATCTAAACAAATATCGGTAGCAGAAATACCAATCGTATCAATAAATACTCCCCCCATCTCCATAGGATTATTTCCACCATCAGTATCTTCAGCAGAACACAAAACAGGAGCAACGCTGCTCTCAGTACATGCACCTTCAATACATTCCCCTACAATCCGAGTATAATATTTCCCAGAATAAACATAAACTCCTTCTTGATAACCATCAGTATATTCACAAATTGCATGATCTCCTTCTTCACTAGAATGGCTACACTCTTTAACAACATCGTCATAAACTAACAATTGAACTAAATTAAAAGGAATGCTAGAGAAAACATCTGCAGAAAGAGTAATATCATTATCACTTACAAACTCATGAGAAACAACAATTCCTTCCTCGCCTTCAACACCTGAAAATTGTGGACCCGTACCACTAAAAGCAACTACAAAAACTGCAAAAACAGTAGCAACTAAAAAAATATTAGCAAACCAAGAAGGCAAATCACCATCTCTTCTCCTTAAACCTCTTTTAACCATAACAAAATACATAAAAACTACATTTATATATTTTTTCATTAAACAAAAAACAGCAAAATGGAAAAATTCCCATTCGAAAGAGAAAAATCAGAAATAATTACAATCAAAGAATCAGAAATAGACTCAAAGCTAGGTACAAAACCAGAAAAAAGACCTACAGAAGAGATAATCAACTATGGAATAATAAACATAAACAAGCCACAAGGACCAACTTCGCACCAAATAACAGATTACGCTAAAAAAATTCTAAAAATAAAAAGAGCGGGTCACTCAGGAACATTAGACCCTAATGTAACTGGTTCATTAATCATAGCACT
>CAYMSW010000004.1:22116-34218 GCA_964393215.1 Candidatus Woesearchaeota archaeon | reverse complement strand
ACAGTAGCTATTCTAACTCTAAAAGGTGAACTAATCTGTACAGGAATCGCTAGTATGAATTCCAAAGAAATAAAGAAATCTTCAAAAGGAATAGTAGTAAAAACCAAAAAAGTATTCATGAAAAGAAACACATACAAAACAAAAACTTTTTAATCAACTCCTTCTAGACATTAATCATGGAACTTCACTGGGCAGACGTAGAAGCAAAGAAACTTATCCATGCAAAAGGAAATAAGAAAAAGTACGTAATAGCCGCAGGAATAACTCCTTCTGGAACTATTCATATTGGAAACTTCAGAGAAATAATAACAGCAGAACTAATTGAAAGAGCACTAAAAGACAAAAAGAAAAACGTAAGGTTCATCTATTCATGGGACGACAACGATGTTTTCAGAAAAGTTCCAAAAAACTTACCAAAGCAAGCAATGCTAAAAAAAGAACTCAGAAAACCAATCTACCTAATTCCAGATCCTTTCGGAACAAATAAATCATACGCAGAGCATTTTGAAAAAAAACTAGAAAAAGAACTCCCACTAGTTGGAATCAATCCAGAATATATTTACCAACACAAACCATACAGAGCGTGTAAATATGCTAAAGAAATTAAAACAGCACTAGAAAAAACAGACATAATAAAGGAAATCCTAAACAAATATAGAAAAGAAGAATTAGGAAAAGATTGGCTTCCAATTTTCGTATTCTGTAGTAAGTGTAACAGAGATACAATAAAGAAACTAAATTGGTTAGGATATTACAACGTTTCGTATGAGTGTGAATGCTGCCATAAAGAAACATTTGATTTTAGAAAAAAAGGAATTGTAACACTAAAATGGCGTGTAGACTGGCCAATGCATTGGCATTATTACAACGAAGACTTCGAGAGCGCAGGAAAGGATCACTTCGCAGCAGGTGGAAGCATAGACACCTCTAGGCCACTTCAAAAAGAAGTCTACGGAACAGAGCCCCCATATGGATTCATGTATGAATGGATAGCACCAAAAGGCCTAGGACAATTTACTTCATCAGGAGGAATAGTAATAACGATATCGCAGATGTTAGAAATCTACGAACCAGAAATGGTAAGATGGATTTTTGCAGGAACAAGACCAAACACTGAATTCGAAATTAGTTTTGATGGGGACGTAATAAAACTCTATGAACAATTCGATCAAACAGAAAGGATTCACTTCAAAACAGAAGAAGTTTCAGAAAAAAGATATAAAAAAGAGAAAAGGATCTACGAACTATCATCTATCGATCCAAAAAAGATTCCAAAGAAACAACCATTCCAACCTAGCTTCAGACATTTAACAAATATTTTACAAATGAATTTACTAGACACTAAAAAGACAGAAGACTACTACAAAAAAGACATCAAAACAAAGTTTGACAAAGAAAGACTAAAAACAAGAATCAAATGTGCGAAGAATTGGTTAGAAAAATATGCTCCAGAAGAGTTCAAATACGAAGTAAACTCAAAAACTCCAAAAATAAGCATACCAAAGAAGTACAAAGACTCGTTCAAAGAACTAGCAATCCTTCTAAAGAAGAAAAAATATACGGAAAAGCAGCTACATGACCAATTTTACAACCTAATAGAGAAATATGACCTAAATAATAGGGAATTTTTCGAGTATGCATACAAAATTCTAATCAGCAAACCAAAAGGACCAAAGCTTGCAAGATTCGTTTTAGACCTAAAAAACAAGGCAATTAAGCTATTTTCTTTATAAATAAACAAAAAAACTTATAAAGCCCTTAAAACCCTCTAAACGTATAAATACAGCATTTTAAGACATTTAAGGGAGGTAAAAAATGTTAGTGGTTAAATCAAAAATAAAGGATTATGCAACTGAATTGAACGTTGCAGGTGACTTTGCAGAAGCACTTGATAAAAGAGTTGAAGCACTTATCGTAGAAGCATGCGAAAGGTGTAAAGCAAACGGAAGAAAAACAATCCAAGCTCGCGATCTTTAATGAGCTAACAACTATCCCTTGCACGCAAGGGTTATTTTTTATTTTTTTATATTAATTTACTTCTTGACATACACGGACACGAAACTTAAAAACGAATATTGTTCTAACTTACCATGGAGTTTAACGAAACCCAAACCCAAATCATGCTTGGGAGTCTTTTAGGAGATGCAACGATAAACAAAGACAAAAGATATGAAGGGTACGAATTTAGAGAAAGACATAGCATTACGCAAAAAGATTATCTAATTTGGAAGAACAAAAACCTAAACTTCAATTTTAAAGAACACAAAACACACCCTTCTTGTTCAATAACAAAAGGAAATAAAATCTTCAAAGAATATAGAAACTTATTCTACAAAAACGGAACAAAAACGGTTAATTCAGATATCCTAAATAAAATAGGTCAATTGGGTTTGGCAACGTGGCATATGGATGATGGAGATTACAACTACAAGACAGAAACAATCAGGCTAGCAACCCATTCTTTTGGACTAAAAGGAAATCAATTAATCAAAAACTGGTTTGAAGAAAAATGGAATATCTATCCAAAAATACGAAAAATCTATGACAAACGATGGAAAAAAGAATATTTTCACCTAGAATTATCTTGCAAAGATACAAAAAAATATATCAACCTAATAAAAGAACATATTCTACCTACAATGGAATATAAAATAGGCCTAGACGAAGAAAGAAGAAAAACAGCTAAATTAAAGAAGAAAGAGTATGATAAAAAATGGTGGTCTAAAAACAAAGAAAAAATGAGAAAATACTATCAAAGTTATCACAAAAAGAGAAAATTAGAAAACAAAAATATATATACTTCTTTTCTAAATAAAAACACATGAAAAAAGTCCTGACCTTAAAATTACTAATTTTAATTATACTAATTTCTGGTTGTGAAGAAATTCAAAGAAGTCCAAATCCAGAAATATACAATAACGGAGTATTCTCTCTAAGTAGCATTGATGAATCTAAAGAAGTATCCTATTTCAACGATTTCTCTTTTAGTTTTGAAGAAGAACAAGAGTACTTAAACTCCCTAGAAACAGAAGAGATAACCCCAATAAGAATAAAAAAAGACCCTCTAAAGTTTGCAATACCAAGAACATCAATAATGGGGATTAGCATATCTGGAACATATGGGTTACCCAATAAAAACTCATTTGCAAGGGTGATTCTAGTGGATTCAACAAATAAAGAATGGTTAATTCTCGGAACAGATTTATTATTCTTAGAAGATTTTGGAGACTTTGAAAATATCTGTGATGAAACCTGTAATTTCGAAATCCCAATCACAATAAAAGAAATAAGAACTGAAGGATACAACTCAATATTAGAAATCAATAGTATAAACCTAAAAAAGAGCGAACAAAGAAAGAGCACCAGCAATTCTAAAGAAGAACAATACGAAGCAAAGTTATTAAGACTACAAGAAAAAATAAGTTCAGAATCTTTAACATGGACTGCGGGAGAAACATCAGTTTCAAAACTACCCTATAGAGAACTAAAAAAATTATTCATAGGTAGTGAGTTGGGTAACTTAAACGGCTTCCAATACTATAAAGGAGGTGTTTTTGTTTTAGAAAATGATTAGAAAACTCTTAATTATTTTATTCCTTATTGCCCCCTTTGTTAGCGCCGAACAACTTTCTCCCTATCCAGATGAACTAGATTACAGAGATTTTCATGGAAAAAATTGGATGTCTCCGGTAAAAAACCAGGGGCAATGTGGCTCTTGCTGGGCATTTGCCACAACGGCAACTATAGAAAGTTTCATCAATTTATACTACAATCAACATTTAAATATAGACTTAAGCGAACAGCAACTTACTTCTAACTGTTGTGAAAATTGTGGAAGTTGTGGGGGTGGATTTACCCGGTTGGCTTTAGATTACATTCAAGAGAGTGGAATAGTTACTGAATCATGCTTTCCATACGAAGCAGAAGATACAGAATGTTTACTATGTATAAATCAAGAGCCATTCACTTGGAACATAGAACATAACAACATAGACATAACCAACAAAAATCTTGCAAAATCCACATTATACTCTAAGGGACCACTCCCAATGATAATTCCTTACTGGAATCACGCAGTTAGTTTTGTTGGATATGATACTGAAAACACTTGGACTTTCAAAAACTCGTGGGGGGAAGACTGGGGGGAGGATGGATATGGGCGCCTTTATACTTGGGAAAACAACTATTACGCTATTTATTTTAGAGATTACATAACAAACTCACCAGATAGCCCAGAGCAAGAACAAATAAACATCGATTGCATGGATAAAGACAGAGACAGATACTGCTACTGGGGAATATCAGAATCTATCCCTGAAACCTGTCCAGAATTCTGCCAATCTTATAAAGATGAAGATGACTCAAATCCAGAAATTAATAGGGAACCAGATCTCTGGATAAGTGATTACTCTATTCATGAAAAAATAAAAAATGATGAATCAAACAATTTCCAAATTGAAGTCTCATTCAAGGGAAACGAAGAAATTCCGACCCTAAATGACATCGAACTAAACTTATACATAAATGAAACCCTCTTTCTAACAGAACAAAGTCCTGTACTATTTGACGGACAAAATCACATGTTTGACTTCAACATATATGCATCAGACATTCCGGATCCCCTCTTAAACAAGGAATTTAGATGGGAAGCAACTTCGGAATTAGAAGAACAAAATAGAGTAAACAACAATTTTGAACATAATTTATGGATATACAATTACGAAAACGGATTTTACATAGGAGAAGACAATTATATTTTCGACTGTACTACAAATAACAACCCCGAAGGAGAGTTAATAGAATACATAATTGGACCTAAGGAAGATAGCCCGGGAATAAGAATAGAGGGGGACAATATCACAATCAAAAATTGTTTTGTGGGTGGTTGGGATCAAGACATATACATATCAGAAAGCTCAAACTCAAATGTTCACAATAACAATCTAGGATCTGGCTCTGATGATGGAATCTTTCTAACAAATTCTGAAAATAACGAAATCAAAGAAAATATAATATCGAACAACTATCTTAGCGGAATACGCATAGAACAAACTTCCAGCAATAATCTTATCAACTCAAACAATATAAGTACAAAACATGGTAGTGGAATTGTAGTAAATTGGGATTGCAACAACAACACACTAGAACACAATAGTATATTAGACAGTTACGCAGGGATTATTATCCACGGCAACGAAAATCAAATTTTAAATAATTTACTGCTGAACAACCAAATGTTAGGAATTGCCCTTTCGAGTTTAGGAAACTCAAATAAAGTTATATCAAATGTGGGATTAGACAATGGGAACCTTGGAGGAATAAGTCTACGTGGAAACAACAGCAACATCAGTAAAAACAGATTTTGCCAATCCTCCTATAGTCCATACTATACTAGAGATTTATGGTGTCACAATTCCGCAGAATCTAATTTCGGAACAGACAACTATTTTGGATATTTAAGCCGTTACGGAAGTATAAGGGGTGTAGATCCTTGCCAAGACGGATGGCCAGAACATGAAATAGACTTTTTGACGTGTAATCAATTAGAAGAAGGAATGGAATATGACATCTATTAATAGATCTAAATAATACTTACCAAAAACTATTTATCTTCTAAACACATTTTAATTTCATGAAAAGTAAAGGAACTAGAGCAGAAAGAGAATTATTACACCTATTCTGGGAAAATAACGTTGCAGCAATGAGATCTGCAGGTTCTGGTTCAACAACAAGACCTTCTCCGGATTTACTTGTTGGAACTGGAAATAAATCATTAGCAATCGAATGTAAATCAATAAAAAGCAAAAGCAAACATTTTCATAAAGAAGAAATAGAACAACTAAACCTATTCTCAGAACTTTTCGGAGCAGAACCAATAATTGGAATGAGATTTGACAATGAAGGTTGGTTCTTCTTAAATGCAAGAGAGATTCCAAAGAACAAAAATGGAAACTACACAGTTACGCTCAAACTATCTAAAGAAACAGGGGTAAATTTGCAGGAGCTGATTGGAAAATACAAACAAGAAAAACTATAACTATAATTTTAATTGTACTTCTAAACATCTTTTTTACACAGGCCTCACTAGAAATAACAGAAATCATGTATAACCCAGCAAGCTCAGACAACAATAAAGAATTCGTAGAGATTTTCTCAGAAGAGCAATTAAACATCTCAAACCTAATTATAAGAGACTCTGTATCAGAAGATGATCTAGAAGTATTACAACTTTCAAATTCGAGCTACTATCTAATCGTAGAAGAAGGGTTCAATTACACTGAAATAAATGCAACAGTATTATCAGTAGGTGCAACAATTGGAAACGGGTTGAACAATGACGGCGATCTAATTCTAATTTCATACGACTCAGAAATACTTGATGCAATTCATTACTATCCAGAATGGGGGGCAAACAATAACGGAAATGCATTATGCAAAATGAATAACCTATGGGTAGAAGGGATTCCAACTCCAGGAAAAGAAAATACAGAACAAGAACAATACTACACAATAAGGATCAATGAATTTATTCCAGACCCGGAAGGGCATGATGATGCACCAATGCCAGAAGGAGAATGGATAGAGCTTTACAACTATGGTCCCATCAGTATAGATTTAACTGGTGTAATTCTAAAAGACAATAGAAACTCAGAATTAATCATAACTAATACAACAACATACAACTCAGTTATAACTCCAAATGGTTTTACCACAATTTACACAAATGGAAAATATGGATTTCTCAACAACGAGGGTTTTGAAAAAATAAAACTCTTAACTCCAAACAACCAGGAAATAGAAGAAATAACTTACTCTGATTCAGAAGAAGGGAATTCATGGTCCCTTACAAAAAAAGGCTGGCATATTACCAAACCAACACCAAACGAAGAAAATCTAGAAAAGAATGAAGAAACAGATTCCAAAATAGAAATAAAAGAAGTCTACCTTGGACCAGATAATAAAGCAAAATTCGGAGACAATTTAAGAATTAGACTAGAGATTTACAAAGGAGACGAAACCAAAAAACAAATAAAAATCTTCATAGAAAAAAACGGAAAGAAAATAACAAAAGTTACTGCACTAAACATAGAACAAAAATATAGTGAACACACGATAACAGTCCCTACTCAGATATTCCCCAATTGCAATTCAAAGTATGAACAAGGAGATTACACCATATTTGCAACAGGACTAGGTGAAACTGACTCAAAAGAAATAGAAATAGAAGGTATTACAGACGAACTATGCGAAACAATAATAGAAACTCACGTAGAAAGCCCAAAAACTGTTTCCGCAAGTAATATAAACGAACTAGAAACACAAAACAACATAAACATTTACGAGTCAGAATCGGAAAAATCAAGGAGGACTGCTGTTTTCTTCTTTTGTCTGATTTTAGTCCTCGTAATATTACAATTAAACATAGAAAAATGGAAAAAATAACAATAAACTCAATGATTGAACTTGTAGGAACACCAAAGAAACACATAGAAGACACTATGCAAAACGTGATAAAACTAATCAAAGAAAACGAAAAATTTGAGTTAATCAATCAAAAAATTGCAGAACCAAAACAAATAACTGTTCCCGGTGCAGAGCAAATAAAAGATGTCTGGTCAACTTACGGAGAATTTGAAGTAAGCTTTGAAAAATTAGAAGACATAGAAAAATTCTGTCTAGATTTCATGCCATCTTCAATTGAAATTCTAAAGCCAGAAAAAATTCAACTACCTGCAACTGATTTAGAAGATTTCATAAATGATATTCTACAAAAACTACATCAATATGATATGGTTCTAAAGAAAATAACATTAGCACAAAGAATGAAGCAACAACCTACTTCTGAAAAAAAGGATGGGGCTTCTTAACTTTCTTTTTCTTATATCTTCTATACAAAAACAAACCAATTAAAACAACAAAAACAAGTATCCAAAACCAAACACCTAATTTAAATCCTTCTTCATCTTCTTCACTAGCACCATTGGTAGAATTTGGATCAACAACATTATTCCCACTCTCTTCAACAGTTCCGTTTACAACAACTTCTCCTTCAACATCTAAAACAGTAACTTTAATTAAAAAATTATCTTCATAGGGCGGACCAGCATAGGATAAAATTTCCCCCTCATAATAACCAGCTTCAATGCCATGAACAGTCAAACCCAAAGTAATAGTTTCTTGTGGCTCAACATCTTCAATACTTTCAAATTCTAATTCTACAACATCTTCCAAATTACCAGTTAAGGTAAATTGAACATCAGTCGCATAATCAAGACTATTCTCAAATCTGATATATCCTCCTTCAAGAGTATCTCCTTCATCAACAGTCACATCAAAAAAATCAGAGTTCTCTACAAAATAAACTCCTCCATCTTCAACCTCAACAGTTTCTTCACCGAACCCTAGCCAAACTGGCAAACTATATCCAAAAGAACCAGAACTCAAATCAACATACTTCATTCCAGTTTCACCATCAACTAAAAAATCACTTAAATAAATCGTAAAATACTCTGCATCATTCGAACTAAGTGGGACCACGTCTGTAGACAAGTCAATAAAGTCATATTCAGAACTTAAAAGAATATTAATATTTTCACTTCCACGATTAAGCAGATAAACATAAAACAAATTATTGAATTGTAGATCATCGGCCTTAACAAATCCTGGATTCATATAAAATATTGAATTATTTGTATCTTCAACAATTAACGGGAACACAAAATCGCTCTGATGTGTTGACCCATTTTCTGTAAAAATAACATCTTCAAAAACTAAATCATAATTGCCAACAAGATTATTTCTCAAATCAAAATAAAGATAATGGAAAGAAGAATTCAACTTGACTAAATTAAAACTAGCAGTTATAGGAGAGTCATTCTGATATAATTTTATCATATTAGACCTCAAACTTTCAACACTATCTACAATAACTTCTGCTTGAACAGTTTCACCAGAAAAATAAGAATCTTTTACAAAATCAACTTCAACAGCACCTGAACTAACAAACCCAGAAAAAAGTACTAAAAACACAAAAAAGAAAAAAATAGATTTCATCATCTACTTCCCAACGAGTTCTTTTGCTTTCTTCAACGCCTTATCAAGATCCTTCTCTAATTTGGCCTCTCCTCTACCAGTTCTCCTCACAGGAGCCCTTGCAGGCACATTATTTCTAGTGCCAGGATAGCCTGGAGTAGCAGGTCTTCTCGGAACAAATGCAGGGCCACCTTCTCCACCTTTCTTACTTTTTCCCTTAATGAATTTATTATAAACAAACCAACCCAGTGCCAATGCCAAGACAACAACTAAGATGGCTACCAACCACGTAACCCAACTACTGTCTTCTTGAGTTGGAGGAACATAATCATCGTCATCGTCATCAAATCCTTCTTCAGCCACACATTGACCTGTACTTGTATCACAATAATATCCTCGAGCACAATCTAAATTATTGCTACACCCAGTAGGTGTTTGTTGCAACTCACATTGACCAGTATAAAAATTACAGGTCTCACCAACTTGACAATCATCATCAGAAATACATGAATCACTTTCTTCTACACAGCTACACAAATTGCTACAGACTAAAGTCCCATTGCAATCATTACTCGTTTCACATTCATCCCCATCATCAACACTACAATAATCATCATATGTTGGAATATAATTTCCACCACCAATATTCAAAGCATAAAGAACCATTCCAGTTAATCTTTCATCTTGATTCCAAGAACCGGTAAATCCATCCTGAACAAATTCTAACCAATTGACAGCATCCATAACTGAACCTGACCCGCCAGTTCTCAAAGCAATAACTGACAAAGCAGTTAACTCAATATTTCCTGGACCAAAACTACCATCTCCTGATTGGCCTTCAGTTTGCAACCAATCCTTATAAGAATTTCCTCCTGTCAACATATACAAGAAGGCATTGTCTTGAATATCATCGTTACATGTTGCCCTCAAATATGGAACTGAATAAGAACCATCACCAGCTTCTTCCAAAGCCCAAGAACCAAATTGGGAATAATAACAATCACAACCACCAGCAGGACCGTAGAAACAACCATTCTTTATTTCCAATTCATCATCAGCATCATCTTCATCAATTATATAAAATGCCCCTCCGGAATAAAAAAGCAAAGAAGTAGAAACTCTAGAGCTAGTACAATCTACAGACATTGGCTCATAAATATCTGCTTCATCATACTGCTTTATGCATGTCACAAAATCAACCCAAGATCCGTCAACCAACGGACAATCTGCAGTCAAATTATATCCTTCCATAGTAAATTGAGTCTCAGTACCTTCATAACCTATAGCACACGTCGCTTGCGTATCATCATCATCAGGGTTAAACTGTATCAACCACTGTCCGCCAGCCAAATTGGGCTGCTGCTGATCCATCAACCATTCTACTGCATCCTCAACATCCTCTCCAACAGTATCTAAAGCCAAAACTGCCATAGAAGTATCAAATACAGTTCCCCAATTATTACCTACGGGGGCTCTCAAATCCAATAACCTGTCAACTCCTACTTGATACTCTTCATAATTGCTAGAATACAGAGCTAAAACAGCCCAAGAAATAGTCTCAACATCATTACCCCAATTGCTTAACTCAAGCTGTTCAATCAACCAATCATAACCTTGTCCTTCATCAAAATCCAAATCGCCAACATTTTCTTCCTCTTCTTCAGTCTCATTTTCAGCCAAAGAAAATCCTGCAAATACCAATATAGCCAAAACTAAAAATATCCCAAAAATACCTCTTTTTTCCATTACTCAATAAAGACGGTTGATTTACTTAAAAAACTTTTTGTTTTTGATTTCAGTTAAACAAACCGCTAAACCAATCTAAAATAGCAGAACCAGTCAATCCTTTTCCCTTTCCTTGTGCCTTGGTCTCTTTATTCTCTTTAGCCTTTGTAGAAGACTCTTCTTTGTTAGAGTTTGTTTCTTTTTCTTCTTGTTTTTCTTCCTTTTCTACTTCCTTTTCACCTTTTTCTTCTTGTTTCTGCAGCTTCTCTTCTTCTTTTCTCTGTTTTTGCTCTTGAACTTTCTCAGAAACTTTTTCCTTCAACTCAAAAGAGGCTTCAACTGCCATACTTACTTCTTCTTTATCTAACTCTCCTACTACTGAATAAATCTCTACTAAAGTGACAATATCTTCGTAAGTTTCTTCGCTCTCAACTAATTCCCCCACACCATTTATTTCTTCTCCATTAGACTCGGATTCATCAATCAAAATATCTACTTTATCAATTGTCTCAAGATAATCTCCAACCAAAGAACCAATTTCCACTACTTCTTCCTGTTCAA
The DNA here is from genome assembly GCA_964393215.1 of Candidatus Woesearchaeota archaeon. Taxonomy (GTDB): domain Archaea; phylum Nanobdellota; class Nanobdellia; order SCGC-AAA011-G17; family PNOQ01; genus CAYFNK01. Next base: position 22,899 of record CAYMSW010000004.1, on the reverse strand, counting down.
ATTCTTCATATACTTTCTCAATTTTCCCATCAACAACCCGATATTCAAACTCAGATTTGTCACGAACCTTTTCTAATTTCCTTCTTGCAACTTGCAAGTGCACTTCTGCAGCCTTTCCAGGAGCTTCCTCTTCCAACCTAGCTACTGCTTCATCTCTTGCCTCAGAATAAGAATCAACCAATTCACCAATAACCACTTCACCATAACTTAACAACGAATCTGATTCATCTATTGCCTCTTCCAAAATGATTTCATGAACTAACAAAGATTCTGCAGATACTTTATCTACTTCTGGAGAATAATCTCCTTTATTTTTAGCAGCCTCTATAAACTGTTTGGTTTTACTCATTTGAGATTCATATTCTTCAACCAATCTGTACACGCTTTCTCTATCTCCTTCTTCCATTTTAACAACTAATTCAGCAAGTCTTTCATCTGCATATTTGCTTGAAAGCTCTGCTTTTGCATTCTCAGTGGGAGCTAAAGCCAACATAGTTTTTTCCATAGCCAAATCAAAATCATAAAAAAATGAATCTGAATTTATTCCAGGTTCAGGACATTTGTTCAACCAACCACCTGGAATCTTACCCTGTTTAGCCAATCCATAAGGATACTTATCTTCTTTCATTAACCCAGGAGGCAACCAGTTACATGTTTGGTTTTGTTCTGGTGGCTCTTCTGGGGTCTCATTGATAGGAGTTTCATTTATAGGAGTTTCATTGATTGGTGTCTCATTGATAGGAGTTTCATTTATAGGAGTTTCATTGATTGGTGTCTCATTGA
>CAYMSW010000004.1:0-22016 GCA_964393215.1 Candidatus Woesearchaeota archaeon | reverse complement strand
TAGGAGTTTCATTTATAGGAGTTTCATTGATTGGTGTCTCATTGATAGGAGTTTCGTTAGAGGGTAGCAGAGTATCATTAATAACTGGAGGTTCAGTATCATTGATTGGCGTTTCACCTAACAGGCCAACACATTTTCCACCAGAACAACCATCGTATCCAATATCGTCACAATTAACAAGTTTATATCCGGGACGACTGCCCTCACAATACAATTCTCTCAAAATACTTGAATCAGTATCGGAACATTCATCAAAATACTTGTAAAGAGTATTCACATAAACTCCCGAAACATATCCAAGAACCCCATAATTCAAATCACCATCTGAATCTGCACAAGAAAATTGACCAGTTTCACAGTTAAACATTTCATGCTTAATACAATCCTGGGGACATCCAGAGCAAGTCTCTTCTAATGGATTACAAACTCCATCACCGCACCTTGCATCAGGAACAACACAAGCAGCACCACTACAAACAGCACCATAATAAGTACAATCAATAAGTGCAGGGTCTGGACCAATATAACCAGCAGGTTTACACAAGTCTTCCCTTAAAGTAGTATCAGAAATACAACTATCTCCATAACCTTCTTCATAAATATTAAATCCCAATCTATGATTTTCATCCTCATCCCCTTGATTACAGTCTGGATATGAAACTTTAGTTGATACCACATTAGATTTTTCAATAGTACCATCTGAAGAATATGCTACAACATAATAAGAATAAATAGAACCTTCAATCAAATCATAATTATAAACTACATAGTTTCCATATCCTATATACCCGTAACTAGAAGAATCAAGGGTCTTGACCAACTCAAAACTAGATCCATCAACACTCTCATAAACCTTATAAGAATCAATTGGGACATCATATATGCGTCGACATTCCCCGTTATTATAACCAAAAGAAACTGAAATATAAAAGTTATTGTATTCTTGATTACTTCCACTTATGAACCCTTTAATGTATGTAAATAAATAAGTCTCCATACCTGACGAATACTTTATTAAAGGACTAACTATTGAGCCACAAGGATTAAAAGTAGAAGATGCCGTTTGATTAATTTCAGCATAAACAGAAACAGAAAAAATAATTAAAAAAACAAAAAAGATACTAAATATCAAACCACCTCTTTTTTTCATACTTAACTTATACAGTAAATTACTTAAAGTCTTTTCATTTAAAACAGATATGTTAGACTTGCCAATCAAAGTAAAAAACATAAAATATTTAGACAAAGGTAAAAGATCCTTAGTCTACACAGGAATTTACAGAAATAAAAAAGTAATAATCAAAGTAAAAAATCCAAGCTCAACTGCAATTGAAAGAATAAAAAACGAAGCAAAATATCTAAAAAAACTAAACAAATACAAAATAGGTCCAAAATACATAACATCCAAAAAAAACTTCTTAATTTACGAGATGGTTGAGGGAAAGCCATACATAGATTACATAAGAACAAAGAAGAAAAAAGAATTAACATTACAAATAATAGATAAATGCAGGACCCTAGACAAACTAAAAATAAACAAACTAGAATTCACAAGACCAATAAAACACTTCTTCGTAAAAAACAACAAAGTAACGATGATAGATTTTGAAAGATGTTACAAAACAGACAAGCCAAAAAACCTAACACAATTCTGTAATTTCCTAAACGCAAAAAAAGTATACAAAATACCAAAAAAACTCCTAATCGAATACAAAGACAAACCAACAGAAAAGAACTTCAAAAAAATAAGAGATTTAATCAAACATTCCTAAATACCAATCCACCAGAAGGATTATCATTCAAATATTTCTCAGCCTTCCTAGTCAAGTTACCATTACTCAAAAACAGAACAGGTAACTTCTTAGCCTTATCCAAAGCAGCCATAAGATCTGCATCACTAACAGTTTTCTTATCTTTATACTTAACAAAATATCTTAGAGAACCAACATTTGAAGGAACATCAGCAACAAAACTAAAATCTTTATTCTTTCTAACAACTTCCTGAGAAATAACATAAATCCCTTTCTGACTAAAAAAAGAAGTAACCGTAAATGGAACTCCCTCTAAGTCTTGCTTAACTTCATTCTTGACTGGCTCCAAAACCTTCTGCTCCTCCTCCACTGGTTCTTCCTTCTTTTCCTCAACAACCTCTTTCTTAGTTTCCTTCTTAGCGGCTTTCCCTGGCTTCAAAGCTTTCTTTATTAATTCCTTGGCTTCATCATTATCAGTTAGATACCACTTCCAGAAAATCTCATACTCTCCACTAAATCCAACATTCAAGGGAACTGCATAATCTCTAAGATCCTTCAAAGCAACCCTCAGCCAGGGCTCACAACTCTTCTCCCTAATAACTTTCTTTTCCCTCAATAAATTAAAAGCTTCTTTTGGTTTTCCACCTAAATACTTGCTTAAACCTTCAAGTTTCTCCTCCTGCCCATTAATAAAATAAAACGGAGAACCCCCTTTCTTAACAGAAGTAACATTAACCTCTTTCTTAGAAGACAATTCGGATAAAATAGCACTAGCCAATAATAAATTAGTCTTCAATTCATTTGCCAACTGAGAGGGAATAATCGGACCTTCTCTCCTAATAAAATTTAAAGCTTCAATTTTCATATCTGGCATAAAAAGAGGAACTCTAGAAAATATAAAAGTCTTATGGCCTGGTCCAGCCTACTTCATAATACGTAACATCGCCCTCATTATCTACTACACCAATCAATAATTTCTTCTTAGTAGAATGAGCTACCCTATTTTTAGCGCTGAATTCGTGCCAAGTCAAACTCTTAGACTCTCCAACAGGATACAATATCCATTTTGCATGAGCCTGGCCGGGTTTTACACCTCTGTCATAGATTCTAAAATCTGCACCAAATTTCAAGGCAGTCTTAACAATATACCCTCTTGATCTCATATCCTTGAATACAGAATATCTAACCCAAAAATCCTTATCGATCTTCTTCGCCTTTCTCAAAAAAGCATCAAAACCTATTTTCTTATTCCTACCATCAAAAACTTCAACTTTTTTAGTCTCAAGCAGATAAAGTGCCTCAAATAGAGAATAATAGAACTTTTTTCCCTTTGGCTCACCAAATCTACTTTTACTATACATAGACTTAGCTAGCTTATCATCCTCGGAAAAAACAATATCCCTAGAAAAAAATACTTTCAGCTTTTCCATAATAACCAACTAAACAAAAACTATTTAAAAAGATTTTGATAAGTGTTAGAATTATGAAAGTAACATTTTTAGGAACCGGAGCAATGAAACCGCATAAAGATAGAAACACCTCTGCAATTCTCTTAACCTACAAAGGTGAAAACATTTTGGTAGACTGCGGTGAAGGAACACAAAGACAATTCATAAAGGCAAAGATAAGTCCTTCAAAAATAACAAGAATCCTAATTTCACACTGGCACGGAGACCATATTTTAGGTTTACCTGGATTATTGCAAACTCTTGCAAGATCAGATTACAAAAAAACTCTAAAAATATACGGTCCAGAAGGAACTAAAAAATTCATTTCAAGATTGATGTCACTATTTATTCCAAAAAACAATCTAAAATACGAAATAATCGAAATAAAGAAGAAAGGAATATTCGTAAAGGAAAAAGATTTCCAACTTCTAGCTGAGACACTTACACACACAGCACATTGTCTTGGGTATTCATTCAGAGAAACTCCAAAAAGAAAAATAAACCTAGAATACACAAAAAAGTTTGGTCTAACAAAAGATCCGATACTAGGAAAACTGCAAAAAGGAAAAACAATTACATACAAAGGTAAAAAAATAACACCAGAAAAAGGAACTATCCTAATAGAAGGTCACAAAGCAACGATAATATTAGACACAGGTTATGCAAAAAAGATTTCAAAGTTTGCAGAAAATTCAAAGATACTAGTCATTGAATCAACATTTCTAGATAAGGACAAAGACAAGGCAAAGCAATACAAACATCTAACTGCAAAGCAAGCTGCAACAATAGCAAAAGAATCCAACTCCAAACAATTAATACTAACTCACATAAGCGGAAGATACAAGGGAGAAAAACAAATACTAAAAGAAGCAAAAGAAGTCTTCAAAAACACAAAAGTAGCTAAAGACTTCCTAAGTATAGATTTCTAAATATTTTCGGGACAATCTTCTGCACAGTTGTACTCGGACTCAGTTACCTCCTCACAAATATCGTTACCACAACTAGATGTACAGACACCAGCAGAACCAACTATCTCCGAATCAATAGGAGGAATTAATTCCAAACCTTCACAACATTCTGGAGGATGCTGAACAACTGGAACTGAACCACCTTCAGCAATACAATCTTCTCCAGGAGGAAATTCTTCATCAACTTCACTACTACATCCTGCAACCAAAAACAGTCCAACCAACAATATTCCTAACCAAACTAATTTTATTTTTCTCACCTCCCTTAAACTTTTATTTCATAAACAAAAATATTATCATACGGACTTTCTATCAACATCATCTCTTTAACGCTTAACTTCTCAAAATATCTTCTCAAAGGCCTCATAGAATTCCCATGAGCAGAAATTGCAACATTAATCTTTTTCTCCTTAACTATTTTTATCAAATTTTTTATGAAAGGTTTGACTCTCTTCTCAACATCTTTTATTGATTCTCCTTTCGGTGGCCTAGTGGAATAACCCCTATGAAACTTATCATACTTCTCAGGAGAGTTCTTCTTAATGTAATCATAATGAGTCTTACCTGCAACAGATCCATAGTTCCTCTCAATAATCCTATTATCAGTAACAACAACTTGACATTCGGGATGAAACTTTAAGACCTCTTTCAAAGTTTGCTTAGATCTCTTCAATCTACTCTGAAAGGCAATATCAAATTTTTTATTTTTCAATCTAAGAGCAACTATCTTAGCATCTTCAACTCCCCTTTTATTCAAAGAAACATCTCTCCAACCAGAAAACTGTCCAGCAGCATTATCAGTAGTTGTTCCATGTCTAAAAAGGTAAACATATCTCTTCATAATAACAAATCTTAAAAAATCAAGAATAAAAATCTTTCCCTTCCCACTACCAAAACTTAATAAACAAAACTCGATTTACCCAAAAAATGGAAAAAACTGTCATAACATACGAAATTCTATATGATGCTCTAAGGATGGAAAAGCAAAGAGCGGAGCTTCAAAAGTTAGATCAGGGATTCTACAAAAACGTAACAAAATACATTGAAGAAAAAAAAGAGATTCTAAAGTCCCAAGAAACCAAAGACAGTGTATTCACAAATATAGAAGTCCAAAAAACCAGAAAGCAGATAGAAAATATTCAAAAAATCCTAAAAGAGCTATACGAAAGAAGAGAAGGGAAAATCATGGAACTGGCACTAATTGCTGTCAAATCCAACCATACAAATTCACAAGAAAAGGAAAACATGCTAAAAGAAGAAAAAACATTCTATGAAGAGGTTCATTATTTGCTAAGCAACTACAGAGACAACGTCTTATCCAGCCTAATCTCGGGAAAACAGGTAGCCACCAAAGATGAACCAAAAGACTTAAAAGAGGAAAATATGCCCACTACAACTACGAAACGGCTAAAATTCACTGCCAGCGTACCTACTTTTGTTGGCACAGATTTGAATGTTTATGGCCCTTTCGAAATGGGAGATTCGGCTGAAATCCCACAGGATGTAGCAAATCTGCTGGTAAAAACAAAAAAAGCAATAGAAAATGAAAATACCTAAAACAAAAAAAACATACTGTATTACCTGTAAGAAGCACACAGAGTTCAAAATAATGCAGGCAAAAACTACTGGTAAGAGAGGATCCCTAAAGAGAGGATCTATTAATAGAGCTAAGAAAAGAGGCCTTGGAAGAGGCTTTGGAAACCTAGGTAACTATGGATCTAAAGGTGCTCTTACATCTTGGAAAAGATATGGTGCAAAACAAAGTAAGAAAATAGGTTTAAAGCTAACTTGTGCTGAATGTAACAAATCACAATTATTAACTCTAAAAAGAGCAAAGAAGGTAGAAATACAATGAAATCAAAATTCATAAAAGTCAGATGTAAAAAGTGCAAAAATGAACAAATAATTTTTGAAAAAACTGCATCTGAAATAAAATGTCTAGTATGCTCAGAAATAATTAGCAAACCAACTGGCGGAAAAGGAAAAATGGATGCCAGCGTACTAGAGGTAATTGAATAAATATGTTTTACAAAAAGCAAGGCTATCCAGAAGAAGGAGAGATTGTTATAGCAACTGTAAAAAAAATTCTTTATCATTCTGTTTTTGCAACTTTAGATGAATACCACACAATGGAAGGTATGATTCATATCTCTGAAATTTCTCCAGGTAGAATCAGAAATATCAACGATTATGTAAAAGAAGGAAAACAAATAGTCTGCAAGGTTCTAAAAACAGATAAACAAAAGGGACATATTGATCTTTCAATAAGAAGAGTTAGCACAACTCAAAAGATAAATAAAACTGCAGACTGGAAACAAGAGCAGAAAGCAGAAAAAGCATTGGAAATTCTTGGAAAGAAATTAAATAAAAAATTAGACATCATGTACAAAGAATTAGGGTACAAGTTAATAGATGAATATAGTTCCTTAAACAAAGCATTCCAAAGATTTGCTTTAGATCCTGAAGAATTGCAAGAAACAGATATTCCAAAACAATTACAAGATGAAATAACAGCAACAATATTAGAAAAAATAAAACCAAAAAAAGTCGAAGTCAAGGGAGTTTTCGAAATACAGGTAGAATCTCCGGACGGAGTTGAAGTAATAAAAAAGACATTACTAAAACTACAGAAGGGCGAAATAAGCATATCATACATAAGCGCACCAAAATACAAAATAAGTATCACAGCTAACGACTATAAAACAGCAGAAGGACTTCTAAAACAGTTACAAGATGATGCAACTAAAGAAATAGAATCTGCTGGCGGAACAATTTCATTCTTAAAACAAAAATGAAACATCAAATATTCCACTGTACTAAATGTCACATTTACACTCTAGAAAAAAATTGTCCTAAGTGTAAAGCCAAAACTGAAAATCCAAAGCCTGCAAAATACTCAGTAGAAGATAAATTTGGAAAATACAGAAGAATGGCAAAAAAAGATGGATGAACTTGGATTAATAAAAAATTCAGAGATTTTCAAAACCTGCACAAACATAGTTTTTGGAAAAGGTAATGAAAACGCAGATATTCTTTTCGTAGGTGAAGCTCCAGGAAAAAATGAAGATGAACAAGGACTTCCTTTTGTAGGGGCAGCAGGAAAAAATCTAGATAAACTTCTAGAAAGGGTCAACCTATCACTAAAAGATATTTACGTAACAAATATTCTAAAGTGTAGGCCTCCAGAAAACAGAGACCCACAACCAGATGAAATTAAACAACACACACCATACTTACTGAAACAAATAAGAGAAATGAAACCGAAAGTAGTTTGCTCTTTGGGAAACTATGCAACTAAATTCTTCTTGGCACTTGGAAACATAGATGAGATGCAAAAACAGCCAGGAATAACTCAGGTCCACGGAAAACCACAAATAATAGAAATAAACAACCAAAAAATAAAACTCATTCCCTTATTCCACCCTGCAGCAATAATCTATAATAGAAACTTAATAACAGAATGGGAAAAAGACATGGAGATTGTAAAAAATGAAATCTCCCAAAAAACATTAATAGAGGCCTAAGCCTCCAAAATTCTCAAATCAACTGACGTACTTTCTATATACTTGTAGTCCATCAAAACTTCCATGTTTCTCTCATAACTCGAACCAGTATTCTCAATTTCCATGTAACAAGTTGTTGGAGAACCACCAGGTCTTACATATCCTGCATTCGATTCTTCGCCTTCAACAAAGAAACATGTTACGTCTTCAGGCATAGTCAAGTAAACTTTATTCTCATCTAAGTTTCCCTCTATAGATTCAGTATCACTACAAGAAATTTCCTTATCGAACAGCTCTCCAGTTCCAGAATTACCAAATGCTAATTTGAATACTAATCTATCTCTTCCTTCAAATTGCTCAGCAAAACTAGTCAACTGAACAGGACCGCTGGAAACTCCTCCTGAAACTACTTTCTCTCCAGAAATGTCACAAACTACTTCTCCGCCAGAATCTTCAATCTCTTGGGAACTAATACAAAGTTCAACACTTGCACTAGTTCTGTATGGATAACAAATTTTACCAAACAAAGTAGTCTCCATTGGACTGCTTATCTCTGCAACATAATTCAATGTACCCATATCAACCATCTTTTCAGGACCTTCTTCCAAAAATCCTTTCTTAGCACCTATCAAAGGAGAAGTAACTGATTTCCAGTCAGAATCTAAACCAAATGAAGGCATATGAACTCCATATAATTTAGCCTCAACACTTCCTTCTGCCAAATCATGCTCACCGTTATTCTTCAATAAAAGTTTTACAGGTATATCCTGTCCTGCAACAAACTCGTAAGATGGAGCAGAGTCAACAAAAGAAACTAGAACTCCTTCCGAACCTCCGATAAAAGGCCCTTCTCCAGTAGGAACTTCATTATCACCGCCACAACCAGAAATAAAAACCACGGCCATTAACAAAGCCACAAACAATTTTTTCATTTTAATCTAATCCCTCCTCTAATTTTTTAATTGGCACCGGACCATGAGTAAGTCCAATGCTATAATCATACACTAAATCAACATTTAATGAATCCACTTGCCAAGCTTCCTCCAAGATCACCGTTGCATCACAATTAACTTCCTCAGTTGTCTCCTCGAATTCTAAATAACCTTCTTGTTCAGTATCACAATCAAAAATCTCTCCAGAACCAAGACTTACCCTAATACCCATTAAATTTTGATCACCATCTGAAACAACTTCTCCAATAGAAGCTTTTCTCAAATGAACATCTGCATAAATTCTATTCTGTGTTCCCTCAGACACAATACTAGTCTCTATTCTATCCACTGTAACTGGAGCAAAATCAGAAGTTATACTTCTTCCAGAGAAGACCATATTAGCCTCACATTGTATCTCATCAACTTCATATGCAGGGTCCTGCTTCAAACAAATATCTGTTCTAGATTTTGTCTGTAAAGGATAAGTAACATCAACTAAAATAATAGTATTATCGGGACCTTGCTCTAAACCAGAATAATAATATCCCCCTCCTTGTGGAAACAACAAAGTTACCTCCTCAGGAGAAATAGAGTTTTCATTATGCTCGGCAGCAGAAATAGAAACTGTTTGACACTCTTTTCCAGAAATTCCACCATACTCGCTAGACAAAGAATCTGAAACACAAACCGCAACATCTTCAACTTTCTCAGGAAGATTATTCTTCAGTTTCAAACCAACATTAAAGTGTGCATTTTCACGCAATTCACTAGGAGGTTGATTTTCTATAAACTGTACATCTACTCCACCTATATTTGTAGCCTGTCCAGTTTGCTGGCCACAAGAAGAAACTAGCAAAACAGCTACCAAAAACAATAAAATTAAACCACCTCTCATAATAATGAAAACATAAAGAGAATTATATAAAAACCTTTCTAAACGCCCAACTCTCTAATTTCGACATTTGCAGTCTTACTAACCTCAAATGTATAATCTGCTTCTGCAGTAATAACTTCATTTACAAAGTCATCATCACCTAACTGCCCTATTTCAAAATCACATCTCAAAACTATCTCATCCTTATAATCTTCTTCAATATTATCATTTATTTTTTCTAAAACTTCAGAAGAAAGCTCATAAATATATCCGCCTGTTTGACTGAATGTTGATAAAACAAAAGCACATTTTGTAGGTTCTTCGCTAGGAATCAAAATAACTGGAACGGTTAATTCGATAGAATTAAGAGATGTCAACCTACCTATCCACTCTTTCTTCAATTCAAACGTCAAAAATACAGTATCATCCTCAACAAACGGCTGAGACTTAAATGATGATATTCCAAAACTCGCCGGACCAGGATCAGATTCAGACCTAACTATACCTGATGAATCAATTTCATCAGGCCTAAATCCCATATGTTCAATAGGATCCTCAACATCAGGAGTTATCCAAACGCTATATCTAGAACTAACTAGGACATCCGAGGTTGCCTTTAACACAACTTCCTCCCCTTCCCCAAAATTCCCTGGTTCAAAAGAACAATAGACATCTTCCCTAACGACCTCTCCATCTCCAGGAATAAAAAATTCAGTAGGATCTAATTCAGCATCAACATCATACTCTTTCATTTCGCAACTTAAGAAAATATTAGTCCCATCTTCGCTCAAAGAAGCTGCTTCAACAGATCCACCCAAAGATATCGCTTCATCGGTTAAGAAAAATGGCGCAGTACCCTCAAAACTCAATATTTTAAAACCTAAATTTTCATTCCCTTCATTTGAATCTATAATCGGATCATACGTATTAAATTGATTTGGATCCAAAAGATTCTGCAAACGCCCTAAAATAGTTTCTTCTTCTTCCTCAGACCCAGACTCATTCACAAAATTCCCCCCAACATACTTCCAACCAACAAAACCCAAGTAAACTACTACTACACCAATGAGAGCCAAAATTATAACAAAAACTATAATCTTTCTAAAACCAGGGTAAATCCTAGCCTCCACTGGATAATTTTGTTTTTTCTCTGACATTCATACCTCTTTTTACACAATTGAAACTTTCAGTCTATCTATCTCAAAATCATTATCTGGTCTAATCTCTAAATAATTTGTTCCCTCAATAATATAATCAGTTATATCTTCCCTAAATATGCTAGAACTTGTATCTATCTCTATCGTGTGGCCATTCAAATAAATATCCCCTCTTTTCTCGCCAGTAGAATCAAACTTAATATACAATTCAAATTCATTTCCAGATGTTTCATCAACATCAAAATCATAAGAAGGATAAACGCTTTCATCGAACCAAACTTTAACCTTAACATCACTCAACAGGAAATTTCCATTATCTACCAAAAATCTAAGTTCATTTCTTCCTTCTTCCAAATCATTCAACTCAAGATCCATTGAAAAATCATCACTAATACAGCCAAGATTTTCAGAATGTATTAAATCATCATTCAAATAAATTTTGAACTGTGCAGTTCCATCCAATGAAGTACAGTGAACAGTATATTCTAATTCAGCATCATCTAAAGAATTATACTCGGAATCGCTCAAAGAAAAAGTTCTCTCATCACTTGAATGAACTACTTCAAAAGACTTCAAAATTTCCACATCTCTCAAATCATAATAGTTCCTGCTCCAAAAAGCTAAACCAGGGGCATCCACCTCAAGTCTCAAATCATTAACTTCTTCCAAATAGGAAATTGGTAAATCTATCTCTTCAACAGAACCTGGAGAAACATAATCAGAGAAAACTTGCCTGTCATTCAAATAAACCTTCAAATCTCCTCTAGAATCAACAACAACAAAAGACAAAACAACTTCTTCCAAATCATTAAAATCATCAACATTAAAAGTTAAATCTTGGTCAACAGAGCCAAACCACCCTTTACTTACACTTAAAGAACCAGACAACCTATCAACAGAAGGCTCTGAATGCGAATAAAGATTTACAGAACCAATATCAAAAGTTCTTCTTCCAGTTAAGGAAATATCTCCTGGATTAACATTCAACAAGACATCCCCGCTTGCCCCATCTTCATCATCACAATACGATGGACAATCTGAGTTCAAAAGCTCACATTTGTCACAAGGCGGCATAACCAAAACATACAAAACAATCAAAACTCCGATTATAATAACCAACGTGGAAACCGGATTCTGTGCCTTTCTATTCATCTTGAGAAAAATAACCGGAACTAAATTTAAAAGGTTTTCCATTAAACCAAATATCTAGCCAAATTAGGGAAGTCTTTCCTCATTGCTTTTTTAGCTCTAGTCTCAGAATCCAAAGCAGTCTTGAATTTATTATCCTTCATCTTAGACTTAAAATAAATGTGGTAAAACTCATGCATAAATATAGCTTTGACAAATTTGGGGTCATCAGTTATCGAATTTATCACATCTCTGCTAACATAAATCGTATCGATGGATGAATGTACTACCAAAGCCCCGACCATAACAGGAAATCCTTTCTTCAACTTAGATCTAACCAAGCTACTTTTCTTTGCCAGCCTCCAAAATGCTTTTGTATTAATTATTTTTATTCTGGCATCGATTTCATACTTCTTAGAAAAAGTTCCATAAGCTTTCTTTGCAATCTCTATAATTTCCTTTCTACTAAACATCTCAACAAAATTTATAAAACCAGGTATTTAAACCTTATCATGATAGATTGGATTTTAGTGGCAGTTGTAATCGCTTGGCTAACAGTAGCAACTATTTCTGACATAAAAACAAAAGAAGTTCCAGACTGGATAAGTTTCACATTAATTGCAATTGGCTTAGCACTATTCACAATAAAATCTATACTTGAAACTAGCTTCCTTCCAATTCTATACAGTTTAGGTTACTTGGGAGCATTTTTCGTTCTAGCAAATATAATGTACTATACTAAACAATGGGGCGGAGGAGATTCCAAACTATTGATGGGAATTGGAGCAACACTTCCAGTTTACCCAGCGATACTAACAAACTTCTTCAATCCAAAAATAACAATAAGTTTCCCTGTAACAATTTTAATTAATTTAGTTATAGTTGGATCCATCTATGGATTACTTTGGACAATATTCCTAATCTTCAAACACAAAACGGCTTTCGTAAAAGAATTCAAAAAACTAAATCAAAAAAAGAAACAACTAAACAAAACACTTTTCTTCCTTCTGATAATTGGAATGGTAATAATTTTCCTTGCAACAAAAGATAATGCACTAAGAATAATAATTTCAACAATACTAGCAGTTCCACTAATTACAAACTATCTTCTAACGATAACAAAATCTACAGAACTAACTTCAATGTATAAAAAAATAAGCACATCTAAATTAGTTGAAGGAGATTGGATAGCAGATAAAATAGTAATAGATGGAAAAACAATTTATTCTCCAAAAAGTCCTGGAGTAACCAACAAACAAATTGGAATAATAAAGAAACATAAAAAAGAAGTTACAGTAAAAGAAGGGGTAGCATTTATACCTGCATTCTTGGTAGCAATAATAATAAGTCTAATACTTGGAAATATTTTCTTTTTACTTCTCTAACCAATTGCTCTTCTAACATCAGAAATCTCTGCAGAATTAACTCCTTCCAACTCAGAAATTTTTTCAGCAATAGGATCAGGGCTGCCAGAAGTTTCATCCATAACAAAAATAATATCCAAAGACATCAAACCGAATGCGACTGGTTCTTGAGAAACTTTCATTTCGCCTTCTCCAACCATATCTGATATAATTTTCTTTGATTCTTCTTCAACTTTTGCCAAATCCACTTCAGGATTATCTGGCATTATTTTTACTGTTACGATTGCGCTTCCCATTTTAGTTAGGCCCCTCAAAAGAACATTTTGGACAAACGTATTTTATACTTTTCTTCCTACAGTCTGAACATCTAATTATTTCTTCTTTTCCACAAGCTGGACAACTAAATCTTACAGAACCTTGAGCACTAATTAATTTGCTCTTACAAGATGTACAAACGGAATCTTTTTTAACCATATCAAATCTGACAAACTAGACCATTTATAAAACTTTTGACAGCCCCCATAGTTTAGTTGGATAGAATATGGCCTTGCGGAGGCTAAGACCCGGGTTCGAATCCCGGTGGGAGCATTACTTCTTAATATTAATCCTAGCACCTTCTTTATCTTTCTTGGCCTTATAACTAATATCTCTCTCACCTTTCTTTCTGGCTATCTTAGACCTACGTCTCTTTCTCTTCCTTTTCTGTTTAATCCACTTATAAAAACCCATATTTTAAATATTAAAAAAACCATTTAAAACAGTATCTAAAAATAATAAAAAAGAAAAAAATTAAGATTGATTCCTAATTATTGTTGTCAAAGTATTCTCCAAAACCTTTGAACAAGTATTCGACCAAGCTTGGAAAATAGCAAAAAAATAAAAAAAGAAGTTTAAAAACTATTCGTCTCTGATACCAACGTCTGTAATGAAGAACATGCACTCTCCATCTGGTAAACAAGGACTATCAACCAACTTAGCTACCCTCGAACCTTTCTTACCCCTTCTCAAATACAATCTTGTGGTAGAAGCGTGAGCAACAATGTGTCCTCCAATAGCTTCAGTAGGATCTCCAAAAAAAGTGTCCGGTTTAGACATAACTTGATTGGTTACATAAACAGCCAGATTATATGTGTGTGCCAACTTCAACAAAACGTGCATATGTTTATTCAACTTCTGTTGTCTACCAGCCAAAGTTCCTCTTCCAATGAACTCACTTCTAAAGTGACTCATAAGAGAATCAACAATAACTAACTTTATAGGCAACTCTTCCTTAGTTATCAAATCTTCAACTTTCTCAGCAAGCAACATCTGATGATCTGAATTAAACGCCCTAACAACCCTTATGTTATTCAAAACTTCTTCAACATTCAAACCAGCAAGTTCAGCAAGTTGCTTAATTCTCTCAGGCCTAAAAGTTCCTTCAGTATCTATCCAAACAACCATACCTTCTGCACCTTTCTGTTCTCTAGGTAATTGAGCAGTAATAGCCAATTGATGTGCCAAAGCAGTTTTACCAGAACCATATTGTCCATAAGCCTCGGTTATAGCATTACTTTCAACTCCTCCTCCAATCAGATTATCAAAAGCACTAGAACCAGTAGTAATTTTAATCACTGTTTCTCTTTTCTTCAACAAATCCATTCCAGATTCAAAACCCATATCAAGTTTATCTCTTGAAAATTGGATTACTTTCCTGGCAACAGATTCAGTAAGCCCTGCACTATCTGCAATTTCACTTGGACTAGCAACAGCCAAAGCCAAAAGAGTTCCATAACCGCCTTCTTCCAACTTCATAGCAGTTGCTTCTCCAACACCAGGTAAATCAATTAATTTAAATTTCTCACTCATCTTCATCTTCCTCCTTTGATTGACCCATTAATAATTCTTCTTGAACTTTCTGCAAAACCAAAATAGCTTTCACTAAATCGTTACGTCGCAGATTTACAACCTCTGATCTCCACAAATCTTCATCTTTCTTCTTAAAACTCCTCGACAAAGAAACAGTCTTGAATTCTACTTTCGCACCATTAAATTCCTTTTCATTACTCCATACTGCTGCTTCTATTGCCCCAGATTTATATTTACTTATTGGCCTATTTCCCATTCTTTATTCCCCCTTGCTTTCGCATTTTATTTCATTTCCAGTAGCCTTGCTAAAGTTTGGCAAAACTTGCTGAACATTATCTATTCCTTTCCGATTCAATTTAGACAAAACCAATTCTTCACTCAACTTCTCCCGATAACTAACTTCAATTAAAGTAATCCCTTCCCAAGAACAAATATCTCTTTTTAGCCAATCTCTCAACCTCTGTGCATGAAATTCATCATAATTCTTCCAAAACCAAGTACTCTTGAACTCAAAATGTTGCCTTCCTTGATATTCAAAAGCTAGATTCAAATTTGGAATAAAAATATCTAATTCCATGCCATTTCTCAAAAAAGACCTATCATGAAAGATTATATCCTCATTAGGAAAAATCTTCTTAACATAAAATAATAGCTCTTCTTCTTTTTTAAAATTATTTCCAATAAGAGGCAACCCTAATTCTAATCTCCTCTTATTTTCTAAATCTTTTCTTCTCTTCCTATACTTTCTGCTCATTTCATTATAATACTTTTTATTTTTATTCTTAGTCTCCATACATTTTTTGTTTTTATGTATTCTAGCACATTCGCTACATCTTTTAAACCTAAAATTCTCCAAAATAGAACCACAATCAACACAAGAAGGCAAATCTAAAAAAACTCTTTTCATAGATTTTACTTTATTATAATAAGATTTGTCCGTTAACCTCTTTTTAGCTTTATTGTTCTTCCTCCACAGCCGATCAGCTTCTTTCTTCCTTTCCTTATTTTTCTCTCTACTTTTTTTCCACTGAGCAACTAACCTATCTTTATTCTTCAGACTCCAGTCTCTTTTGTAGTTCCTATAATATTCCTTAGAGCAGTTTTTACAAACAACAACGTTCATATTAATTTCAGTAATATCCTTTCCACAAAGCCTGCAATATTTGACCTTCTTTAAATTCAAATAAGAATTGGCTTTGCTCACAACAGCACAAATAGAACGATTTAATTTCCCAGATAAAATCTCATTACTCGTATTAGAATAATTATCTTTTAAGTATTTTATTTCTTCCTGTGTCCATCTCAAATCAACCACCTCTAATTGCTATTTCGCCTTTTATTTAAACGAGGTAAAGAAAGGTAATCAACTCTCATTTATAAAGAATTTCGTGGTCTATGTCAAGATGTCAACTAAGAAAAATAAAATTCGGGAGGCTGAAGCTCCACCTCTGGATGATTCATTCTCATATGCTCTAAAGCATCTTCCCGATTACTAAATTCCACATAATGATACCTACTATATTTCGACAAGACTTTCTTAGCATCCCAGTTGAGTTTTCCATCCATATACCAACTTTTACCAATAACTTTTCGCTTACCTGTCCTAAGATCAGTCATTAACATAGTTTCCAAATTTAAAATAGCAAAAGGTGGACCCCTGCAAATCACTTGTTGCATAGAAATACCCCAGTCCGCAGCATCTCTACCCTCATATAATAACTGAACCCTTGCATCTCCAGTTTCTAAATCTCTAGGAACACCTAATCTCATAATAGGAGAAACAAGCCCAAATTTATAAAACTTTTCAACCAGTCAAAACCAAATAAACAATTCCAGCAATTATCAAAAAGAATAACAAATTATCCATCAAATCTCCACTTCTCAAAAAGCCTTTAATTTCAAATCTAGACAAAGGAAAGAAAGGCTTAATTCCATTCACAGTCAACCCATCAACTAAAACATGTACAACATATCCAATCAAAAAAGCAGCGGCAATATAACTAGCCAATAAATAGTTCAAAACAATAAATATCAACAAAGCAAAAATAATACTGTGAAATAACTTCCTATGACCAAACAACAAACTAAAAATCCAAGAAATAGGTCTGAACCGCCTACCAATCCAACTATTCTTAGTATCAATATCAGGTAAAATAGAACTAAAAGCAACAATAGCTAAAAACACCCAAGGTTCATCTAGCGAAACCAGCTTCATAAAAAACAAGCCAGCCAATACACCTAAAGCCAAGTGGGTTTTAAACATCATTTTGGACTAATTCAACAGGGTTTGCCTCTTTAGCTGATCGAACTATAAATTCAGTACGACCAAACATTTTATTCTTAACAGCCCTCCCTATTAAAATTAACTGCTTGCCCAACAAATCATCCTTAACCGATTCAAAGTCGCTATCTTCAACTAACTCTTTACCAGCTAACTCATTAGCTTGTTCAGAAAAACAAACGGTACGAACATTGCCAGTACCATCATCAAAAAATAAATTCAAAATTGGAACTTTTCTAACACTAACAACGCCATGTTCTGGACACTTAAACTTATTATCGTCCATTTCTGGTTTCCTATTACATTCTGGACACGCATTATAAAACCTAGGATCAAAAACCTGAACAACAGTTCCAAATATTTCTGCACTTTCTCCATCTTGCAATTCAGAAACATTCTTTCTACTAACAATAACTGGTTCGGATTTTATTGTAGTATTAACTTCATCAATTTTCTCACCTTCAGGATTAACTTCTATCTCAGACCTGGCACCTAAATGCAATTCAGTATACCCCCTATTTTCCCTAGAATAACTATTCTTGACTCTAAGAATATCTCCCTCAGCAATTTCATCTCTATCAATTTTATCAATCAGATGATCTTCCCAAATAACTAAACGAATAGAACCCGTTTCATCAGCAATCATAAGATTAGCAACTCTATTTTCTCTATCATTTCTCATGAATTTATTTATACCATAAATATTCACAACCTTGGCCAAAACATTTACAGAAGTTGAACCTTTTGGAACTTCTTTAATCTTAACAACCCTCTCACCAAGGTTCTCAAATAATTTAACACCCAACTGGTTAGCAATTATATGAGCAGCACCTTCCTTACTTACCAAATCAGATAGCTGACTTATCTTAGCGTTTATCTTCTCTTCAACTTCTTCCTTAGAAAGCTCGGTGTTCTCTAGTATCTTTCTCAGAATTTCATCGTAACTTAACTTAAGCATTCAAATTCACCATCTTGGAGAGGGTTGTAGTCAAAATCTATAGCCCCCTTTATAATCACCTCTTCTTCCCCAAGAATATCTTTAATGGTTCCAGAAACCACGTCTACCTTAAAAACATTATTATTATCTATCGAATATGATACACTTTTGCCGTCCCAGCAAGTTTTATCGTCCCCACAAGAAGAAACAATGCTCTCGACCAATTCAATACCATTCAAAAACTCATTCAATCCATAATCAAACTCAACTTTAACAATTGGATCAAAAGTATAGGTAAAATCAACTGCTCCAACTTTCTCAGAATAATCTCTACTGTAGTTTAACATAACCAAATTATCATCAATAGAAAAAACATAACCTTGATTGTTAACTTTAGAACTGACAACTCCTGCCAAATTCTCTTGTAATGTTCCTAACTTAGGAAAACACCCTTTTCCCCCTTTCTTCCAATAAACATAACCAGCTACAGCTTCTCCATTAGGAAGTCCTCCTTTTGAACCTAACTCCAACATGGAATCTTTCCATGCATAATTAATTCTTCTTTCATCATTAAACCTATCAACTTCTGCATTTGAATAAGTTGCAAGAATTCTAGACTGACCGTCTCCAATAAATCTCTCTTCATCCCCCCCAATAACACCTACGAACAAATAAAGAGCAACACCTATTGAAATCAAAGTAAATACAAATACCCAAACACTCATTATTCCTTTCTTATCCACCGTAACAATCTCCCAATTCATTATCAGCTAATGCTTCATCATACTCACTATCATCAAAACATAATTGAACACTTTGTCCCAAGTCAACAAAATAAGTCATACAGCTAGCAGTGTCTCTATTGAAAACTTTTGCATTGATATTCTTACTATCAATCTCAACTTCATAACAACTTCCATAAACTTTAGAAAATAATTGTTCAGTTTTTAGCTCAACTTCATCCCATCCAACGCCACCATGTTTCCAAGAACGAATCAAATCACCAAAAGTAACATCATCAACAGGAGTTTCTAAATAATTCAACATAACATATTTATTCTCGGTAGATTTTAGCTCATTCTCTAGAGCAATAGTTTGATCTTTATCTCCAACATTCTTCACATCTAAAAATAACATAATAATTACAAACGACACTAAAGCCACAACAGTCATCAAAGTAAAAACTGCATCTGCACCAATTATTAACCCTTTTTTATTAACCAACCCTAGTCACCACCCTGAAATCCAATATTCCTTGCTCAAAATCACCACCATCTTCATACAAAACATATTTCCTTGTTGAATAACAACTATACTTTGAATCTTTTGTATCACAAGTTATTCCGCCAACCATCACAGAAGGGTTAACCTCGACCTCTTCAGAAATACTTCCATCTAAAGACTCGAACTTCAACAAAATTCCTTGTCCTTCCCTCTCTAAAAACTCATAACAATTAGTCAATGAATCATCTAATCTATCTAAGTCAACAACACCAGAAAAAATCCTCTCGCCATCAGAGTAAGCTAAACAATTCTCGGAAGCAAGCATTCTATTAACAGCAATGTGCCCTTCCAACGAAGCCGTATCAATTTCCTTATTTACTTGAGAACAAAAAAAGTATACAATAATCATACTAACTATTATTATCAAAAGAGCATAGAACATCATCTTCGGAAGTTCTTTTGTCATAATTGTATATCCTTTCTTATTCAAGCCTCGCTCACCTCCAACTCATCTCCTTCTTTCTCAAATAATATTGTTCCAGAAACTTTGCTTCCAAAATCAGTAGAAATATCCGTATTAGCAGCACAATAATCAGGAACTGCAAAATGATCTGGATTGTTTTCATCATTTACTCTAACTGTACAAGGTTCGTTAAAAACAGCATAATAAGGATCACTCAAAGAATACTCAACATTGAGATCATATGGGGCAGACAAAATAGAACTTTCCAACAAAGCCAAATCCCTAGCCAAATATTCTTGCTCAAACGCAACATTATCTGCACATCTGTTCATTAAAGAAAAAACTGTAAGAAAAGCTAAGATAGCTACAACAGAATAACCCATCCAAAAATAAATCCTTGTATCCATACTTGAAAATTAAAATTCTATGTTTAAATTAGTTTTGATTAAACTCTCATTATTTTAATTATGTTTGGCAATCTCTCAATCTTGATTTCAGAATATCCCCTCTCAACTAAAGGAATTATTCCAGTATCTGGATTTTCAATTTCAAAGCTATCAAGATCAAACACTTTCACCATTTCAGAATTTTTACATGAATTCTTAGAGTCAGTATCTTTACAAACAACTAAGCAAGCCCTATCGTAACAAGCAACAGGACGTTCATAATAATTCAAAGTTCCAGAACCAGAAGTTCTGCTCTTATCAAAAGCAACTAAAACAAACCCTTTCGTAGAATAAAACAACATAGTAGTATTTTCTCCAGCACCCAATTCATTTATCTGATTCTCCAAATCACTAATTGAAGACTCTGTCTGCTCCGTAATAGTTGGGAAGAAAATTCCAATAAAACTCTTCCACAAAGTCAAACCAAAAAGAACAAGTATAACTCCAATAACCAACCCAATTCCAACCTTGGTCATCAAAGCCAATGCACCCTTCTTACTCATTGAATCACCTCAGAAGGATCAATCTCTGGAGTAAAAATATTAGAAACAAAATCACCAACTTTCCCAAAGATTTCTCCAGACTGTCCACTAAAAATTAAAATAATGGCAACAAGAACGAGAACAGCAATAGCTACGACAATAATGGTCTCTATAGATAATCCCTGCCCTTTCTTGTCAAACATTTTAAACGAGAACTAACTAGTACATGAACCCTCTGGTATTGCAGCACACGAAACTGTAGTAAGACTATCACATGTTTTCTCTAAATCTGCCTTGCCGTCCCCGTCAGTATCTAATTTAATTATCTTAGTACAATAGCTATCCTTGTAACCGTCTTCATTTGTAGCTTCATAGTTCTCACAATAGCCATTACACTTCAAAATTGCTTCTTGACTGTTTATTGCACTTCCCTTGAAGACACCATCCCACCACTTAACAAAGTTACCAAATCCACCAGTCAAAGCTACAACAACCAAGACCAATACAAAAATAGCAAGAATCGTAATTATAACAGTTGTAATTGAAAGATTTTGACCTTTTTTTCCTTCCAAACATATTCACCTCTTTTCTTGATAATTCTAATCTTATTATTTAAATGTTTTGATTATTACAAACAAACCTTATCCTTAGTCAGTTTCTTCTCAGCAGCATAATCTGCACTCAAAACACAGATATTTCCATCTTTTGGCTTGTAAAACAAATAATTCAGATCAATATCTCTTGAAATTGGAATTTCTCCTGCAGATTCAACATTAACAAAATTAAGGCTACTGCCTGTACCAAATCTCAAAGTTAATTTATTATCTTTCATAGAACTAAAAGTAGTCATATCTTCTCCAATAACCCATCCAACACAAGGAATAACATTTGAAAAAGTCATACTATCAACTTCTCCGCCTTTATGATTTTTCAAAACATACTTTGACGAAGCACCCAAATCGCTAACTTCTAAAGAATAATCTGTAGGAAAAGCAATTTCCTTATTCGTACAAAAACAACCAACATCACTACTTCTTTTACAATCACTTATTTCTGGAGAAAGTTCAAAAGTAAAAAACTCCTTAGCTCTTGTCTGTGCTTCGGATTCTTGTGCAGTCAAACCGAAATTGAATCCCATCTTCTCTTTTAATTCATCAAAAACGGGTGTAGCAAAAAGAACAACAGCAAGAACTAACAGTATAATCAATGT
>CAYMSW010000003.1:0-45843 GCA_964393215.1 Candidatus Woesearchaeota archaeon | reverse complement strand
CATAGGTACCAACACCGACCGTTGGATCATGTGTTATCCTTATGGGGCATATAACGATGCATTGTTGTCTACGATTGGCAACAGAAACTGTGTTGCAGGTTTGACTGTTGAGGTCGGAATTGCCGATCTATCAAAGACCAATCCGCTAATACTGCCGCGACTCAATACCAATGATCTGCCAAAAGACCGTAACTTTAAGCCAAATGCTTGGGCAACAAAAGCGATGCTATCCAAAAACGAGAATTGAATCTGCCGATTGTACGTCAAATGGAGTTGACAGAATTTATTCTGGATTTGTTGAAGACATGATACTGATGTATGGAAAAAAGAATTGTCGGAGGATTGTTGGATGAAAAGTGCTGAGCGTTACATTTTGATTCTTGGGGCTACATCCGGTATCGCCAGGGCTGTTGCGAAGAGATTTGCAGCTGAGGGCTTTAATTTGTACCTGGCAGGAAGAGAATTGGATGTCTTAGAAAGGGAAGCCGAAGATCTCAAAATTCGGTACTCTATAGATGCCAAAGCGATGGTTTTCGATGCGCTGGACCATCAAGAACACAAGGCTTTCTATGAGGGGCTGCAACCAAAACCATCGGGTTTGGTTTGTGCCGTCGGCTATCTGGGAGACCAAAAGGCGGCTGAGAGGCAGTTTGAGGAAGCCAGTAAAATAATAAGCACCAATTTTTCCGGAATCGTTTCTGCCATCAATATCGTAGCCGCTGACTTTGAAAGAAGAAAAGGGGGTTTTATTATCGGAATCAGTTCTGTAGCCGGAGATCGGGGACGCAGCAGCAACTATCTGTACGGCAGCGCAAAGGCGGGGATGACTGCCTACCTTTCGGGACTAAGAGGCAGAATGAGCCGGGTGAATGTTCAGGTTATCACTGTCAAACCCGGATATGTTAGAACTGTCATGACCGAGGGATTGAAACTACCGGAACTCCTTATGGCCGAGCCGGAACAAGTTGCCGAAGACATTTACAATGCCTTGGAAAAAAACCGGCATGAAATATATACCAAATGGTTTTGGAAATATATTATGCTGATCATTAAAAGCATCCCGGAGCGATTTTTCAAAAGGATGGACTTGTAATCATGTCGGAATCAAAAAACCTCAATACTGATTGGAAAGGCGTCATCTTGGCGGCTGGAAAGGGGGTGCGAGCCTATCCGTCAACAAAATATATTCCCAAAGTTCTGATGCAGGTTGGGGGCAAGAGCCTTATCGAGCGGAATATCGAGATCATGAGGGATCAGCTAAAGATCCAAGAAATCATCGTGGTTATCGGATATCTGGGGGACCAGATTGTTCGGTATTTTGACGCGAGGCCCATGGGTGTAAAACTCATTTACCGGAAACAGACTGAGCAAAAAGGAATCGGTCATGCCCTTCTCCAGACGAAACAGGACTTGCTGGGCTGTGCATTCGTTGTGATGCTAGGAGATGAGCTATACCTGGGATCCGATCATTTTCGATTGCTCGAATATAAAAACAAGGACGTTGCCGGCGTTTTGACCTTCAAACGGGAGAAGGACCCCCGGGTGGTGAGCCGAAATTATATCGGCCGGTTCGATGGCGAAAAAGTCCAACAGCTTATAGAAAAGCCCGAGAATCCAAACACAGACTTGATGGGCATGGGTACCTATCTGCTCACTGACAAAGTCTTCAATTTTTTGACAAGGACCGAAAGGTCAAACCTGCGAAACGAGGTGGAAATCACGGACGCCCTTTCCAACATGGCAAAAACGGAAACCCTCGTTTACTGCACTTTGGATCTTGATTATACAAATATTGCAACAAGGGAGGACTGCAACCTTGCCAACTATTTTATACGCAATGTGAATTTCGACAAAACGACCGTAAGTCTTGTGATTCCCGCCTACAATGAGGAGGCCACCATTGTCCAGGTGATTGAAGACTATAGAAACCATCCGCAAGTGGATGAGGTGTTGGTAGTGGATAACAATTCCCGGGACAAAACCCACGAATTGTCGGTGAAATCCGGTGCCAAAGTGATTCGTGAAACGAAACAGGGCTACGGATGTGCCCTGCGCCGGGGGTTGAAATCGGCCCGAGGGGACATCGTCGTATTGACGGAAGCCGATGGCAGCTTCAAGGCCAAAGATCTGTCTAAACTGCTTGAGTATGTAAAGGACTGTGACATGGCCATCGGGACACGTACAACCAGGCAGATGATCGAGCAGGGTGCCAATATGGACTCCATCACACGCTGGGCCAATGTGTTTTTTGGAAAATTTATCGAATTTCTCTGGTGGGGGCAGGAACCCCGTTTTACAGATGTGGGATGTACCTACCGCGCCATATGGAAATCCAGTTATCATGATATTCTGCCTTATTTGAAAGACGACGGACCCGGTTTTTCGACGGAGATGATGATCGCCATGTTGATTTGCCGTAAAAGAATAATCGAGATCCCCGTTAGCTATTATAAGCGGCTTGGTGGAGAGTCCAAGCATTCGGTAAATCACTATGCCAAAATGAAAACCGCTTTGAAAATGCTGAAGGTTACGCTGAAACGAAGGTTAAACACATTCGCATAATGGGCGGATCGAAGTGCAAACGTTTACTGCAGTTTTACGGTGATGATTTAAAGTGCCAATCAAGAAAATAACCAACTGGGGGAATTACCCGGTGATTCAGGCGGAACTATCACATTTTCGCTCTGTAGAGGCGTTGCGAGAACTTCTATGGCAAATGGATCAGTGCATAGCCAGGGGAATGGGGCGTTGTTACGGAGATTCATCCCTGAATCACACCATCATATCCACCGAAAGTTTCCGGCATTTTCTATCTTTTGATGAACAGTCCGGACTGTTGAACTGCGAGAGCGGTGTATGCCTGAAGAAAATAATTGATACTTTTATGCCCAGAGGCTGGTTTCTGCCGGTTACACCCGGGACTAAATTCATCACCGTCGGAGGCGCAATCGCGTCCGATGTCCACGGAAAAAATCACCACAATTCCGGTTCTTTTACAGATCATGTTCTATCGATGGAGGTGATGTTAAGTGATGGAGAGGTGGTGACTTGCTCCAAAACCCATAACATCGAATTGTTTAAAAGTACATGTGGTGGCATGGGACTCACCGGTATCATCGTCTGTGCAACCATCCGGCTGAAAAAAATTGAAACCTGTTTCATCCGGCAGACTGCGATTCAGACCGAAAACCTCAAAGAAACCATGCGTCTTTTTGAAGCGCTGGAAGATACCACCTATTCAGTCGCCTGGATCGACTGCTTACAAATGGGAACGGATATCGGACGCAGCATTTTACTACTTGGTGAGCACGCATCGTTGAGGGATATCGATATGACGGTATCCGAAAGTGGTCCCTTGGACTTCCAGAGAAAAAAAACTATCAATATCCCCATTGCCTTGCCCGATCAGACCCTGAACGCTCTTTCCATTCGATTATTCAACGAGCTTTTCTATCGGAAACAACGTTCCAAGGTCGAACATCGCCTTCTGGACTACGACACCTATTTTTATCCACTGGATTTTATCGGTAACTGGAATCGGTTGTATGGAAAAAGGGGATTTACCCAGTACCAGCTGGTTCTACCTAAAGAAAGCAGTCATGAGGGCCTTTCCGAGGTATTAAGCTTGGTCAAGAAGTATAAAATGGGATCATTCCTGGCGGTTTTAAAACTGTTTGGGAATGCCTCCGACAATCCCATCTCATTCCCAATGAGAGGCTACACGCTAACGTTGGATCTTCCCATTACGCGGGATCTATTCAGTTTTCTCGATATTCTCGATCGTATAGTACTTGATTTCGGAGGGCGGTTGTACCTGACCAAAGATGCGCGCATGAGCGAGGGAATGTTTTTTGGAAGCTATTCGAAGGCTCGGGATTTTATTGCATTCAAACATCGATTCGATTCGCACAATAAGTTTCAGTCCCTTCAATCAAAACGGCTGGGGATATAAAACCAGATCGGTCCATTTCATTTGAACTTTCGTTGCGTCGACAAAAAATTCATCCGGGATATTTAACTGACATCATCAAGCCTTTCTTCATGAACCTTGATCAATCTATGTGGCGGTCAAAAAAAGTATGGATATTGGTGATCTCCATTATCGCTTTTTGTCTTTCGCTGGTTTTTGTATCGGAAAAAAAAAGGGCTCTGGGATTTCAACAGAAGGATTATGCTTTCTATGCCCAGTTTGCTGCTAAACTGGGGGACGAGAACCTTACGAATCGCTATTCGTTGAATCCCAACGGTCGTAATATGTTCGGATTTCATGGCGTCGAGGGGGAAGGGGGATTCCACAAGACGATCCATTTCGTTGGGTCCAAATATATCTACGCATTGTTGTATTCTTTGGGTGGAAACATTTTCTTTGTATTCGCCTTTATTTCGGCGATTCTGTTTTCGGTTCCGTCTTACCTCTACAGCTCGGCATCCCAAAATATGTCTCGGGAGGATCAAATCCCGGTATTCTGGGTCTCTCTTACCTATCTCTTGTGGCCGACAACTTGGTCGGCGGTGGGATATGACCTCCGCTCCTACAACTTATTGGCACCGATGTCCGCGCTTCTGTTTATCGCCATTCTGTACAAAAAAAACCGTATCGAAATTTTTTTGATGGCAAATGCCCTCTGTCTGATGGCGAGGGAAGAGGGACTTTTTATCGCCGGATTTCTTATAGCCCTGGGGGGGCTGAGGGCCAGAGGGTCAAAAGAGTCCGGCTTTTATTTTTTTTTGGCGGCGAACTGGTTTTTACTACTGATTGTTACCTTGATTTATTACAAATGGGCCCAGTTCCCTTGGAGCATTTACGGGGGAATTCCTGGATTGCCGATTATTTATAAATGGATAGCAGGCTATCCCCACCTGCTTGCTCTGTGTAAGAGATTCCTTCACCATCTGATTTTTCTTGTGATGGCCAGTGCATTCATGGCAGCCGCTCTTTTATTCATATGGATCGTAAAATTTCCCAAAAACCACAGGCACCAAAAATGGATTTCGGTATCCCTGGTGTTGCTCCCTGCTTTGGCTGTTTTCGTCCAGTTATTAGCCCTGGAGTTGGGTGGTGGCGATACCGTGTTTTTAAAACAATTCTTCACCAGTCCCAGGTGGCATCTGTTTTTCACGCTCTGTTTGCTCGCGCTGTTCCTTTTTCGTCATTTGGAGATACTGAGCAGGCGCTGGATCATCCGGTTTTGCATGGTCCTCAGCACCGTAGGCTTCTTATCTTTGTTTTTGTTCGATAGTTCACCTGCACAATTATATACGACTTTTAAGAAAAGGGGTGTTGATGCATCCCTTGTTTGGGATTTAAGGAATAAAATTGATCCATATTACACATCTATTGTCACCGATTATCCGGCCTATCAGGCATTCTATGAGTTTGAAAACGTATATTGTTTTCAAAGATTGCCTCTTTATATGGTGCCGACAACAAAAGATCGCTATTTCCCTGAAAATGAAAAATGGTTAAAAAAAGTATTAAATAATGCCCGATATATTGTCATTCGAAATGATAACGATGCAATGCTGAGAAAAGCTTTAGAAATTACAGGCACCAAAGATCAGTTTGACAAATTGAAATCAAACGGCAATTTCACAATCTATACAAGATCTGTCAAGGAGATATCCTTTAATTATCAATTAGTGGATTTTCCAACAAACTGCATGCCTCTCCGCTCAACGGAAACACAGACATTGTATTCATAACGCCAAATCCGATTTACCACATGAGAACACTTTTTTAATATTTGTAACATTTGGGATTAAATCACCTTAAAGGTTGAGTAAAGTTCGTATATATCGATAGCTTCCAAATGATAATTTCAATAGCGATTGTGTAACTTTAAATGTATTTCAATTCTATCGCATACGCAATTTTCCTGCCGATTGTGTTCATTGTTTACTGGTTGATCCAGTATAGGACAGTTAAAATACAAAATGCGTTTATTCTTTTCTCCAGCTATGTCTTTTACGGGTGGTGGGATCCTCGTTTTTTAAGCTTAATATTAATAAGCTCTGTGACCGATTATATCATTGGAATCAAACTGGAAAATGAAATTGAATCCCCAAAAAGGAAATTGCTTTTGTTGATTAGCGTTTCCGTAAATATAGGCCTCCTATTCATATTCAAATATTTTGGTTTTTTCGTAAATTCATTTGCTCAACTTCTTTCACGGGCAGGTATTGAGCCAAATATCCCCTCGTTGAATATAATTCTTCCCGTTGGGATCAGTTTTTATACTTTTCAAACCCTGAGCTATACAATTGATATTTATCGTCGGCAAATTAAACCAACGAGAGATCCATTGGCTTTCTTTGCCTTTGTTGCTTTTTTCCCCCAATTAGTCGCCGGGCCTATTGAACGTGCCAAACATTTGTTGCCTCAATTCAAATGTGAACGCAAATTTAATCTTTCCCATGCAAAAGATGGTCTTAGACAGATATTGTGGGGGCTTTTTAAAAAAACGGTAATCGCCGATAACCTGTCAGTATTTGTTGAATTGGCCTTCGAGGGTTATCACGATCTGAGTGGTTTGGATATTGTTATTGGTTCTTCTTGTTTTGCGGTTCAGATTTATTGTGATTTTTCAGGTTATTCAGATATTGCCATTGGATCTGCCCGTTTAGTGGGTTTTAACCTTCGTAGAAATTTTAACAATCCCTATTTCGCTAGAAGTCTTTCTGAATTTTGGCAGAGATGGCACATATCTCTTTCAACCTGGTTCCGCGATTATGTCTATATTCCGCTCGGCGGTAATAGAGTGGGAAGATTGAGATGGATTGGAATCGTATTAATAACATTCGGCGTGAGTGGACTTTGGCATGGCGCGAATTGGACGTTTATCGCATGGGGACTGATTCATGGTACTTTATATTTCACATTTCGTTTAATTCCAGGTTTTTACGGGCATTCCAATGTTGTTGCTGAGGAAACAGGAATACCATCCTTAAGAGAACTATGCCAAATCACCATCACCTTTACCTTCGTTACATTTGCCTGGATTTTTTTTCGAGCACAGACAATGAGTCAAGCCACAGGAATGCTCAATCGCCTAGTAGATGGAAGATGGGATATTGTATCACTACCCACAAGACAGTTTGTTCTATCATCAATTTTATTGTTTGGTATTGAATGGGTTAACAGAAAACGTGCACATGGCCTAGATATAGCCTATTTGCCATTGTGGGTCAGGTGGTTCATTTATTATATGATAATTGCCCTGATTCTTAAATATGGTGTTTCGAATAATGTCCCATTTATCTATTTCCAATTCTAAAAAACATGGGCTGTTTAATTTCAGCGTCAGAGTTTCAGTTTTTTTTCTCCCACTTTTTGTTTTGATTGGATTATTTGAATTTTCACTTTTCAGGACCGGTGAATCATGGCCGGTGGCTCTTGTCGCATTTAAGCAAATGGGAATGAAAGAATTTTTATATGGTAGAAAGTATATTTCACACAATTTTTTCTATTATAAAAGACAAGTTCTAAAAAATAAACATGCGGATATTGTTGTATTGGGCAGTTCCAGGGTTATGCAGGTTCGTGATTTTATGTTTAACCCGCTTGAGCACGTAGTCTATAATTATGGTGGATTGGTTCGAAATGTATACGAATTTAAATCATATTGCGAATATATTACTACCGGAAAAAATCACAAACCTAAAGTGGTTATCCTTGGAATAGATCCATGGTGGTTCAACAAAATGCGGTCTCCCAAGAACAGGTTTGAAAAATGGCAGTTCCTGGACTGGTTGCCAGAATTTACAGATCACCTCAGAATTGGTTTGAATTTCATACGTAAACAGGAAGATGTACCCTGGGATGCCGTTTTTAAAGGCTGGAGGTCGAAATCTCCTTATTTCGGTTTTCCTTCCATCGGAATTGCAGCAATTCAAGAGGGTAGAGGATTCCGTTCGGATGGTAGTAGACAGTATGATCCTAAGATTCTATTAGATTTCATTACTAATCCATTTTATAGGGACCGAGAGGTACCACCGGTCATCGTTCGTGTAAAGAGACCTGGCTATTTGACAGGACCGGACCCCATTCTCATTAGCGTCTTGATTGATTCTCTTAATTCATTAGCAAAAAAAGGAATTGAAGTTTATACTTTTATGCCGCCTTTTTCAACGGAAGTGTTACAAGAACTAGAAAGTAACAAACACACGAGCAATGTATGGAAAAAATACAAAAAGGAGTTACCAAAGATTCTAATGCAAAATCAAATACCATGTATTGCTGCAATTGACCCATCCTTTTATGAAATGGAGGATACGTGTATGTTTGACGGCATGCATCCCAGCGAAGTTTTTATGGCGCGGTGTGTGCTTGACATTATCAGAAATGCACAACCGGGCAGTTTTTTAAAAAAAGTAAATCTTACTTCATTAGAAGAGAAAATAGAAGGTTCTGCTAATAGTCCACTTTCATTTTCTATGCCAAATGAGATCGGATTGAAACAATTATGATGGGCATTCGAAACCTGTTGATATCGTTTTTATTATAAACAATCCAAATGACAAGAAACATTATAACTCGAATGAAAAGTACCTTTCTGTCCAAATTGGATCACTGGCGAATATGGAATAGCTTCCATAGAGAACTAAAAGATAAAAGCCTATTCCAAGACAATTTGGATGAAAAACGCCTATCAGAGACATTTGTACGTCATATACGGATTTTTGAACTAGAGCCTCATAATTATTGCAACAGAAACTGTGATTTCTGTTCGAATATTTTGGTGGCGCGTCACAAAAATAATAATTGTGACTTTTTCCCAATGGAACTCTATGATAGTTGTTTGCATCAACTTGCGGATATGGATTATGCAGGACAGATCCGTTTTTCAAGATACTCGGAACCGCTGTATAAGCCAGAGATGATTCTTGAGATGATTTCACTTGCAAGAAAGATCTGCCCGAAAGCGACCACCATGATTATCTCCAATGGAGATTTTCTCGATAAAGCACTACTAGGCCAATTGGCAAAGAAGGGATTGAATCGTTTACATATTAGTGTTTACCTCGGCAAACAACAAAACTGGAATCAGAGGTTGGCAGAAGAGAAAATCGACAGAGTTGCCCGAAAGCTTGGTTTGAAGTGCGGTGATTTATACGTGGAAAAAAATTCCCTTTCCACGGTATTGTACGGAGTATCGATGTCAATAACGACCAATTGCGTAAACTACGGTAAACAGGGTTTTGATCGTGGAGGAACGTTGACCGATCTTCGTGACAAAGATTTCAAGAGAACGTCACCATGCATGCAGATTTTTCACAACTTTACAATGGATTATGATGGCACAGTCATGCCATGCTGTAACTTGCGTGGTGATCTTGATCAACATGAAAAGTTTATCATAGGTCATTCAAATGGTTCGGGTGGCAATTTGTTGTCCATATATGGTTCGGAGCGCTTCCTCAAATGGCGTAGACAAATGGCCATCTGGTCGATGAAGAGTGGCCCCTGCCTTACATGTAAACAATTGACTGCTCAACCTTGGCTATCATTACTTCTACCAAAAAAGTGGTCTCTGAAATGATGGAACGGAAAGGGATTCAACGGTACATTCCCATTATTGCGGTTAAGATTATCGTTTTAGTGGGCGGTGGTTGTTTTTCTTCAACCTGTTAGCTGTTGTTTTTTGAACAGTTATCTTTTTGTGAAAAATGAAATATGAATTTATGATTCCTGGAAAGAGAAAAACCATCAAAAAGAAAATATGGCTGGCGGATCTGACATATACTCAGATGCAGATCTCCGCAGAACTGGTCCCTTATGCCATTGGGTGCCTATCCGCTTATGCAGAGGCTCACCTGAAGCTTAGCGAACCAGTACAGTTGTTCAAATATCCGGAAAAATTAATATCTGCACTGGAGAATGAATCGCCGCCTGACATCATTGGTTTTAGCAATTATATCTGGAACAGCACCCTATCTTCGACCTTTGGCTCTATTATTAAAAAGATTTGTCCGGAGACAATCGTCATCTTCGGCGGTCCGAACTATCCAGTTTCAAAAATAGGAAGAGAATCATTTTTAAAAAAACGGAAAGAAATCGATTTTTATATCACATTTGAAGGTGAAATAACCCTAGTCCGTCTAATTGAAGCGTTGCATGAGTTTGACGATAACGTTGAAAAGGTTAAGAATTTGGCTCTTCCCTCCGTCCATTGTATTAACAAGGAAGGGAGTGCGATTTTACCCGATGCATCCCCAAGGATCAAGAACCTATCGGGATTTCCGTCTCCTTATCTTAATGGTAAATTGGATGATTTTTTCGATGGCAAACTGCTGCCAATCATACAACTGCACAGGGGATGCCCGTTTAGCTGCACCTATTGCGTCGAGGGTGACAACCATTTTTCGAAAGTCCATAGCAACGGATTGGAGAAAGTAACAGAGGAAATCGAGTATATTGCCAATAAAGTCAGATCCCAAGAGAAGCTGGAGGGCCGGAGAGATCTCAATATCGCCGATTCCAATTTCGGAATGTATCCGGATGATGTACGATTGGCTGAAGCCATTGGGCGCATCAAAAAAGACTCCAAGTTTCCTGAGTATATTAATGTCGCCACCGGGAAAAATAATAAAAAAAGGGTTCTCGAAACCGCAAAGCAGCTAAAAGGTTCTCTGCGCCTTGCCGGATCAGTGCAAACTCTGGACCCAAACGTACTTTCGAATATTAAACGCCAGAATATTTCCACAGAAGCATTATTGGAATTGGCAATAGAAGCTACTGAGATGGATGCGAATTCCTATAGTGAGGTGATCCTAGGGCTGCCGGGTGAAACCAAAAAGTCCCATTACGATTCCCTTTCAGCCCTTATAGAGATGAGATTCAAGCGGGTGATGCCCTATCAATTGATGCTTTTGCCGGGAAGTGAGATCGCCTTCGGTTCTGTTAAGGAAAAATTCGGTATGATCTCGCGTTACAGGGCTTTACCGCGTGCTTTTGGGAAATTCCAATTGGGAGAACACCCACTGAAATCTTTTGAAATTGAGGAGATCTGTGTCGCGACAAATACCCTCAATTTCCAAGACTATTTGGATTGCCGGAAAGTCCACCTGATGATTGGCATATTTTACAACGACTCTGTCTTTTCAGCATTGCTGAAGTTTTTAAAATTGATCGACATACCCATTTTTTCCTGGCTTGAATTGCTTAGTGAAGCGGCCTCTGAAGGAGAACTTGGAAAGCCAGTTTCAGAGTTTATGTGCGAAACGAAAAATGAATTGTGGCGAGATAAAAAGGAGTTGGCAGAATTCCTCCTTCAACCCGGTGTGATTGAGAGATACATTGATGGAGAGATGGGCTACAATTTGATGTTTACCTATAAATCCAAGTGCATGGGTTTGTACGCGGATAAACTTCAAACAGCGGCGAAAGACACGGCCATCCAACTCCTTAGATCCAAAGGAGTGAAAGGGGAATCCTATTTTCGTTTCCTGGATGATGCTGTTGCTTTTGACGCGGCCCGAATGAAAGATTTATGGAGTGAGGAACCGAAAGATATCGTAACGAAATTCCGTTACGATATCTCCGGATTTCTCAACGGTCGCAACCCGGTGGAAATCGACCCTTATGACATGGGTGGTTCCAGACCTTTTGTATTTGTGCACAGCCGGGAGCAACGGGAAACGATCAGCCGAATGGTTTCCCTGTATGGCAATGATACTGCGGGAATTGCCAGGATCCTGAGCAAAGCGTATGTCAAAAAGTTTCTCAGGTCTCCACACCCCGCCTAAAGGAAAGCATTATGAAAACGTGGGCATTTGTTCCGGCAAGGGGCGGCTCAAAAAGCATCCCTTTGAAAAATCTGTTTCCGATTTGTGGGCTACGGTTGATGGAGTACGGTATTCGAGCGGCACTTGCCAGTAATCGGTTGGAAAAGGTGATCTGTTCGTCGGATCATGATGCCATCCTCAAGTGTGCAAAGGACCTCGGTGCAGGTGCCGATCTCAGGCCCGAAAAGCTTTCAGGAGATGAAATACCCGTTGGTGAAGTCGCACTGGATTTTTTGAATCGGCATCGTCCATCCATTCCCGATGTCCTGGTCCTTGTACAGCCAACAAGCCCTTTCTTGCTGCCGGAGCATGTTTCCCAGTTACTGGATGCCCTGGAGAATGATCCGGAAGCGCAATCCTGCCATAATATAACGCCTGTTTCTCATAACAGTCATGCGTGGAACCAGCGGGAGGAGGTTAATGGCAGGGCCAGGTTTCTTTACCGTGAAGAAAGAAATACTGCTTATAACAAACAGATGAAACCTTCACTTTACACTTTTGGCAACTTAATCGCGGTTCGAACACGGGCCTTGCTGGAAACCGGCAGTTTTTATACAGAGCCCTGTGCGGTCGTCGAAATCGAAAGATCTTATGCGTATGACGTGGATCAGCCGGAGGACATACCCATTGCAGAGGCTTTGCTGAAATCGGCATGTGTCTCCTTACCACATGTTCCGATCCGTTTTTTTTCTCAGGAGATTTGATGTGCGCTGATATAAGTCGTGTCGGAATCCACATCCATCCCATGTAAGACAAAGCACCTATGGCAATGCAATCGAATAAATACTTATAAGAATGGACTCTTTTTTTTCGTGCAATCTTACCATTGATGACCGGCTGATCGGAAAGGATCAGCCGGTTTATATCATCGCTGAAGCAGGCGTGGCCCATTTCGGAAATTTAGAAAAGGCATTTCAACTGGTGGACCTCGCTGTATCTTCCAAGGCGGATGCTGTCAAATTTCAAATATTCCAGACCGAAAGCCTGATCTCAAAAGCTTCGATGGAGTGGATCGATCGGTTGAAACCGAAGGAACTTCCTCCGGCAGCTTTTGGTGAGATCTCCGGTTACTGTGAGGAACACAACATCACATTTCTGGCCACAGCACACGATGAAGACAGCCTGAAGGTGTTGGACCATCTCGACGTCCCGGCGTACAAAATTGGATCCGGCGACATTTCCAACTGGGCCTATCTCAGGAAAATCGCGTCGAGAATGAAACCGGTCATTCTCTCTACAGGCATGTACACCTTGTCCCAAATCAATGATGCCCTTGCGATTTTTGAAAGTGCTGGTAATCCGGATATAGCAGTGTTGCATTGTGTGACCCGATACCCAACACCGGCAGTTGAAGTAAATCTGCGCGCCATCGAAACCATTAAAGATCGATTTAAAGTCGTAACCGGGTATTCTGATCATACCCGTGGATTTCATTTTCCTATTGCTGCGGCGGTTATGGGGGCAGACATCATTGAAAAGCATATCACCCTCGACTACAATGTTCCAAATGCCCAGGATTGGAAAGTATCCTGCGGAAAAACGGACCTTCCTGAAATGGTTCGCCAAATTCGTGAGATAGAAATGGGAATGGGGACTGGTGTGAAGCATCCGGGGCCGGAGGAACTGGTCAATTTGAAATGGGCGCGTAAAAGCGTGGTGACAGCCTGCAAAGTGAAAAAAGGGGACGTGTTGACAGTGGACACGCTGTGCTGCAAACGGCCAGGAACCGGTATTTCCCCGGACCGACTGGAAGATGTGATCGGTAAAATAACTAAAACAGATATGGACATGGATACAGTGATTAAGTGGGAGAATTTGAAGTGAAACGAATAAAGATATGTCTCGTGGTAACGACACGGGGGAATTACGCCAAAATGAAATCGGTCATCAGACACATCAGAGCCGAGCCTGGACTGGAATTGCAGATCATCATCGGAGGCGGTGCCATACTAGCCAAATACGGCAATATCTCCAGATCATTTGATGAGAATGGGATCCCGATAGATCGCGTGATTCATTTCCTGGTGGAGGGTGAGAATCCTGTAACTATGGCCAAATCTGCAGGGTTGGCCGTTTCAGAGTTTAGCACGGCTTTTGAGAATTTAAAACCTGATATTGTCGTGGTCATCGCCGATCGCTTTGAATGCCTGCCGGTGGCCATGACAGCAGCCTATATGAATATACCGGTTGCCCACGTGGAAGGAGGTGAGGTGTCCGGCTCCATCGACGAGAGCATCCGGCATGCGATTACCAAATTGGCCCATCTCCACTTCCCGGCCACCGAGGACGCTGCCCGGCGTATCGAAAAAATGGGGGAGTCCCCCGATTCGATCTTCCCAGTGGGCTCCACCAGCCTTGACGTCATCGCGGAGTTGGACCTGTCCGACATCCGTCAGCTGACGGAACTCCAGAAAACCTCTGGTGTAGGGGCTGTGGTGGATTTGAGCAGCCCGTATTTGGTAGTACTCCAGCATCCTGTGACCACAGAGTATCGTCAGAATCTGGATCATATCAATGAAACCATCGCAGCCGTCACCGAATTAAAAATGAAGACAATATGGATATGGCCCAATATGGACGCTGGGTCAGATGGGATATCCAAAGGGTTAAGGATGCTTAGGGAAAAGGATAATATCGATTATATCCATTTCTTCAAAAGCCTGCCCATAGAGCTTTATGCACCGTTACTAAACAATTCTGCCAGCCTGATAGGAAATTCCAGCAGTGGCATACGCGAAACTGCATTTATGGGTGTTCCTTCCGTCAATATTGGATCACGCCAGAATGGAAGAGAACGTTGCGCCAATGTAATTGATGTCGGTTACGATCGGGAACTGATAATAAACGCGGTATTGAAACAGGTTGAACACGGTGCATACAAACCAAATCACCTTTACGGAAAAGGTAATGCTGGCCTCCAAATGGTTGAAATCCTAAAAAAATTTGAATTCAACATTCAAAAACAGATCACTTATTGATAAGAATCGACTTCCTGAATCGGGAAGCATGATAATCTATGGTTATGGAAAACACTGAAGCATGAATCTACCGAAATACTGTTTAGGCATCGCCTTGCTAGGTAAGGGAGCCACCAATCATCTGCATCGAAAAGAAGTTGTGCACGCATTTGTCAAACAGAACATTAGAATTATCTTCCTGGTGCGTGAGGATTACATGGGCCTGCTGACGCGAATTCCCGGCTGTGAATATCAGGCCCTGAATTTTCTAAATTTTTCAGGTGTTCGCGGTAAACTCTTAAGGTTATCAAGGGATATCCGTATGCGCTATCCTTCGACAGATCCTGGGGTAAGGGAACGGTTCCGCCGACAACATTTGGATAGTTCTCTTTTCTGGAAGATCTTGAATTGGTTATTTTGTCTCCTAGCACTTTCTAACCCCCTCATAAGGTTATTAACGGTCTTTGAGGGACTTCTCATAGGAA
This sequence comes from Candidatus Woesearchaeota archaeon, assembly GCA_964393215.1. GTDB lineage: Archaea > Nanobdellota > Nanobdellia > SCGC-AAA011-G17 > PNOQ01 > CAYFNK01. The sequence continues at coordinate 30,617 of CAYMSW010000003.1, read as the reverse complement.
AACATCCAATACTGAAGGGGTGCAATTCAGAAGAGATCGACCAGTTGCTGCTCCTGGGAGTCGGTTCTACGAGTTCAGACCTTGAAGGGCTTATGACGTGGTGGGGGAGAAGACATAAGATTTCTGTTATTCATATCGTTGGCAACTATGATATTCTTTCATCAAAAGGATTTCGGGGCATTCCAATTGAAAGGCTTCTGGTCTGGGGGAAAAACATGCGGGAGGATGCAGAGCGTATTCATTTCATCCCGTCCAATCGCATAACGGAAATAGGTCCCATACGCTACAATGTAAATCCAGCTTTACTAATGGAAAGAGACAGGTTCCTTGAAGATCTTGGACTTGACCCGAAACGCAAGACGATCCTTTTTGCTGGATTTATCTACGAGTCCCAATACTTTGAAATGCTGGATTGTTTTTTGGAGTTACAGCGGGAGGGACTGGATTGCCAGTTGATATTTCGTTTTTATCCTAACAAAAAATTTATGGCATCGGTTTATCTAGAACCTTTACTGTCCTATGCCAGGAATCTTGAGGGCGTCGCAGTCAGCCTGGCTGATCCCCATTATAATGCCGGTGATCGCGGGCGTTCTGTACTGCAGATAGAGGAGTATCAGCTTTGGAATAGTTTAGCCTCCTGTGATTGTGTCATCAATATTTTTTCTACTATTGCCATTGAGGCCTGCATGTTTGATAAACCGACGATATATATGTGGTATTTTCCGGTTCCTACGGGAAACTTGGCACGGCATCCGGTCTATTTCGATCATGCCTCCAACTTCCATAACCGCAGGCTCGCGTCATATGGCGCTATTAAAACGGCAACCAGTCGTACCCAGCTAAAAAATAAGATTCGACAAGCCCTGACATCTCCCAATGAACATATCGTAGAGCGTCGAAAAGTTGTCGAGGATGAAATAGGACAGTTAGACGGCCGAGCCTGTGAGCGGTTGGTAAATGCCTGTATGATCGAGTATGTCGGAAACAATATGTAGTATGGCATAAAAAAATGCAGCTATATCAATAGAAAGCGAAATAACTATCATGGTGGTAAAGACGACCTATAAAAGAAAACTGATCGATTTTCTCTCGCAACGTGTAAGCCCATATTTGCACTTTCTCGGACTTGAAATTACAAGGCGATGGGTGGCATCAGGAGAAATTGTACCGCTATCAGCCATGTCTCAAATAGAAGCACTTGACCGTTTCAAATGGATAAAAAACAAATTGAACTATTCACCTCGAAGCATTGTGGATATAGGTGCTTCAGATGGAAGGTGGACATTGCCGATGCGGGAAATCTACCCTGGAGTGGATATCCTCATGATCGATCCGTTGGAGCAGAACGCTGAAGTACTATCAAGATTAGAGGCCGGAGATGATCACATCAAATTCGTGAAAACAATTGTCGGCGATAAAAACAGCACGGCTAGATTTATGTGCCACGGTCATCTGAGCTCTCTATATGGAAACACCCGGGGAGAACCGTTTGGAACCGTCATCGAGTCTGAAATGAGAACTCTCGATGATATTATCGAACAGACAGGTTTCCCGAAACCGGGTATCATAAAGATGGATATACAGGGTGCCGAGTTGAGCGTTTTGACAGGTGCGCCTGATGCTGTCGCCCGGGCAGATTTTATTCAACTCGAGTTCGCCTTACTTCCGTATCAAAAAGATATCCCTTTATTGGATGAAATCGTGGTTTTTCTCTCTGGCAGGGGATACCGGCTTTTTGACATATACGGTATACATGGTCGGCCCCTTGATGGAATGCCCGCACAGGGTGAATGCCTTTTTGTCAAACGGGATTCTTCCCTGATCAAAGATAATCGCTGGAACGAAAATTTATCATGGTCGTAGGTGCGGAAAAAATTTTTTCTAAAATATTGCATGTATATTTTTCACAGAGAGCTGTAATAACAATCCCGTTATTCGAATAGCCGTCGAGAAACCGATATGTAAAGCGATCATTTACTGAAAAAACCAATAGTTGGTCTGAATTAAATTATTAATTTTTCGCAGGAGGGTAATTTTGCTTGCAATCGTAACAGGATCCGCAGGACTCATCGGCGCAGAGGCTGTCAAATTTTTTGCTGAAAAAGGGATAGACATTATAGGCATTGACAATGATATGCGTGCATACTTTTTCGGGAAAGAGGCCAGTACGAGTTGGAGTCGCCGGCAACTGGAGAGCAATTTTAAGCTTTATAGACATGAAAATATGGATATAAGAGATTATGCATCGCTTGAAGGGATATTTAAATCATACTCCACTTCAATAGGCCTTGTGCTCCACACCGCTGCACAACCCAGCCATGATTGGGCTGCAAAAGAACCGATTACGGATTTCACGGTTAACGCAAACGGTACCCTGAATCTTTTGGAACTGACACGAAAGTACTGTCCAAATGCTACTTTTATTTTTACCAGCACCAACAAGGTATATGGAGATTCGCCCAACCAATTGCCACTGGTCGAACTAGAAAAACGGTGGGAAATTGTTGAAAGCCATCCATATTTTAAACATGGTATCGATGAATCCATGAGCATCGATGCTTGTATGCACAGCCTTTTTGGCGCATCGAAAGTGGCTGCGGATATTCTTGTTCAGGAGTATGGAAGATATTTTGGCATGAAAACATCATCTTTTCGTGCGGGTTGCCTCACGGGACCTGGACATTCGGGAGCTGAACTTCACGGATTTCTTGCATATCTAGCAAAATGTGGGCTAACTGGTCAGAAATATACGGTTTTCGGCTATAAGGGGAAACAAGTCCGTGATAACATTCACTCCTATGATCTTGTTAATGGATTCTGGCATGTATTCAATAATCCGCGCTCGGGAGAAGTCTATAATATTGGGGGAGGGCGTTATGCAAACTGCTCCATGTTGGAAGCCATCTCCATGGTTGAAGAGATGACAGGAAATAAACTGAACTGGTCTTATTCGGGGGATAATCGAGCCGGAGATCACATCTGGTGGGTCAGCGATGTATCGAAATTCCGGAAACATTACCCTGAGTGGTCGATGCGGTATGGCATACGAGACATTATGCAGGAGGTTCTCCAGGGACAAACTGAACGATGGGCATCATAAAAGCCTTCCAAACCACAACAACCATCATAATCGGAGCGGGAAAATTTTAAATGGCATCGATACCAACCGTAATATACATGCTGAGTGGTGGACGGCTCGGAAACCAAATACTTCGGTTTATGCACCTTATTTCATGGATACATGAAAACCATGACAATTTTCAACTTATAAACGTTAACTTTTGGCGATACGCCAACCTTTTTCAACACTGGTCTCATCATCCATTGTGCCAATACCCAAATGCTGCAAATACAAATATGCGGTACCAATGGATACCTGCCCTGATGGATAACCTGAAGGTTGAACATGGCCGAATTCGAAATTTTCACCACCGGATGCACCGGTTGGCTAACCTGATACCCGGTGCCCAATCGATCACTTCTGAAAAAGTTGTCAGAAACAGGGATTTGGTAACTAAGATTATACAGTTGGAAGATTCTAAAATATTTGAAAAAATATCCAGCAAAAGGTGTACGCTGCTTGGGGGGTGGCGGGTTGAAGCTTGGCAAGCTTTAGAAAAAAACTGTGATTACGTGCGCCCTTTCTTTCAACCCCTTGAGAAGTATAAAAAAATTGCCGAAACCCATTTGCGCAGAATTCGATCTAACGGCGATTTTCTTGTGGGTGTCCTAATTCGACAGGACGATTATCGAGGTTGGAGAGGAGGAAGATATTTTTTTAGCACGGAGGAATATGTCGGATTTTTAAATCAAATCAAAGAGATTTATAAACACCGAAATGTCAAATTCCTTGTCGCTTCCGACGAATCCCAGCGGGAAGAAGCATTTGGGGATTTGGATGTGCAATTTGGGACAGGTTATGCTACGGGGACAGGGCACTTCATGGAGAACATGATTGAATTGTCGATGTGTGACGTCATTGCTTCTCCTCCAAGCACATTCTCGGCGTTGGCAGCTTTTCTTGGGGACAAACCGATTTTTCCCCTGTATGACAAACATCAAACGATTAGTAAGAAACAACTTATTCAAAACCATATTTTCGATGCACGAAAACATGAGCATTTTCGAATATCGGTTAAATAATCAAATCCACTATTTCTGATTATGAAGGGTATTATGTAGATCCTTGAGAAAATGCTATTGATCCATCATTTCGAAGACGCAAACACATACAGCCTTAATTACGGGTCACATTTGTAATCGGAAACTGAGACCAGGAATTAAGGGTCTAATAATAGAAAGAATACTAATGGAAATGAAGTTTCTTAATCAGATTTTTTACGGGCCGGTCGGGACGGTTGCGATCAATATGAGGCCCACAGCAGGCGCATGGGGCGGCAGTAGTGTTTTTGTCTGGCAACTGATGGCGGCCCTGAAGCGTTGCGGATTCAAGGTTACTTTCAAACTGAAAAAAGATATAAATGTTATTCTTGTTATCGATCCGCGGGAGGATTTACTCAACAAAGCCTTTGGTATGGATGAGATCATCGCTTACCAGCGTTTTAACCCCAAAGTAAAAATTATTCATCGGATCAACGAGTGCGACAAAAGAAAAGATACCATTTTTATGGATGAGGCCCTCAAAAAAGCAAATGATTCTTGTGATTACACGGTGTTTATTTCCAGATGGCTCCAAAATTATTTCGCGAACAAATGGTTTGACCTTAAAAAACCCCACTCAGTGATTTACAACGGTGCGAGTCCGACTCATTTTCATCCTGTCCAAGGCCATAAGTATATAGATGGAAAACCCATGCGCATCGTCACACACCACTGGTCCGACAACCCCATGAAAGGGTTCCCAGTTTATCAATTGCTGGATGATATGATTGCAGATGGAGATATAACTGGCTTCGAGTTTTGGATAATTGGACGCTGGCCGAAGGAAATTCAATGGCGCAGTGCCAAAGCGATCGGCCCGAAAAGCGGACATAACCTAGCAAAACTGTTAAGGCAATGCCACCTCTATATTACAGCAAGCTTATGGGAACCATGCGGGATGCACCATGTGGAGGGGGCCCAATGCGGTTTACCTTTGATCAGTCATGCAGATGGGGGGGGGATCGTTGAAGCTGCTGAAAAATATGGACTTCTTTTTAGGGATAATTTAGAAAAGATACTTGAAAAAGCCCGGAAAAACTATTCAGAATTAAAGAGAAAGGTAATCGTTAACATGCCAAGCGGAGACCGGATGGCCAGCGATTATATCCGTATCATTTATCAGTTGCTTTCCGGATCCGAAAATACAGGGAAACAGGTGCCGAAATAATTACGATGCGTTATGTCGGGTTCATTATCGATAGCTGCCTACCATCAATTAAGGAATGCATTGAAAGGCGGTGCACCCCATTCTCACTGTTAAGCGGTTGGTCGAGCGGGACCTCTATCGCATTGATGCGTTTCAACTGGCTTGCGGCAGAGATAAACAAAAACTTGTCAAAAAGCGTACGATACGAACTTTACCGGCCCTGGCGTCGTTATGCCGTTGTAATTTTCCTAAAATCAATGAACGACCTGTGTCTGCGATTGGCCGAGAAGCTGAGATCCCGCGGTGTCAAAACGGTATTCGATTTGAATGCCGATTATCTGACACCTCCATCGGGAAGGTTTTACTATGAGGGGATGAGACCATCTGCCATACAGCATCAGGCGGCACTCTCCATGGTCCAAATTTGCGATGCAGTGATTGCTGACTCTCGCTATCTTGCTAATATTGCGTCGACGTATCATCAAAAGGTGGCCTGGATACCTGATAATGTCAACACGAATTTGATTGCTACAGAAAATGGATGGAAGCCAGACGCGAAAAAGCAATTACGTTTATTATGGAGTGGTGAATCGATAAAAGCATTTGAACTGATGAAAATTGAAAGAATACTGCTCGAATTGTCGGCCGATATTCATTTGGTCCTGATCACAAATTCTTTTGCATCCATCTCCCGGTGGTATGCACCCTATCGAGAGTTGTTTTCAAAACTCCTCGGCAACATTTCCCATGAGGTAATACCTTTTTCCTCGGTCGAAAACCTGGTGAAAGAATATCGAAAAGGTGGCGTGGCCATTTCGCCGCGTTTTCTTGATAATACATATAACTTGGGACATACGGAGTGGAAGATTTCACTTGCTATGGCCCAGGGGAGAATAACCCTTTGCAGTGAACAACCGAGCTATATGGATGTTGCAAAACGCGCCAAAGGCCTTGGGATCCGAATTTGTCGAAAGGCGGATGAATGGTTCGAAGCGTTTGAGGAGATAAAAGGGCATGATTTTGATTGGGCACGCGAACAAGCCGGTGCCCGCAGCGTTGTTGAGAAATATTACGCCACTCCTGTCGTCGCGCGAGAACACCTTGAGTTTATTGAAAGTCTTTTATAAGTGTATCTCCCTGAACAATCCCCTCCGATTTAGCAGGTATCGGTGAATTTCCAGGAATTACAATTATTGTTCGAGTTTTCGTGAAAAGATACCGTACGATTTGACCATCAATTGATGGCACAGGTATAACAAGAATAACTATGGTGTTTTAATGAAAGATTACGTGTGGCGGTTTGCCGTATTTGGTGCAAGTATTATTCCCGAAAAAATTCGAGAATTGATATGCACCACCCTTTTTGCTGCGACAGCAAAAGAGAAACCAGAAAAAGGCAGTCGCTCTTTGCTGAGGGTTTCGAATCGACTCGGATGGTTTATCGATCAAGCCGCCATCAATTATGATGGTGGGATCCATCCAAAACATCGATTAACGGAATACCATTTTTTTTTCACGGAACGCCTTGTTCACCATGAAAAGGTTCTGGATGTGGGTTGCGGAACCGGAGCCGTTTCCCACAGCCTAGCCGCCTCAGGAGCTATGGTGACAGGAATCGATGTCAACGGACAAAATATCAGGCTTGCCCGAAAAAAATTTCAGCATCAGAATCTGGAATTTATAGAAGGGGATATCACCCAAAGGCTACCGGATCGTCCCTTTAGAACAATTGTTCTATCCAATGTGCTTGAGCATATAGAACGGCGCAAGAGATTACTCCAAGCATTGCTGAAAACTTATCACCCAAAACGCATGCTGATCCGGGTCCCAATGGTCAATCGAGACTGGAGTGTTCCTTTTAAAAAAGAATTGGGATTGCCGTATTTCAGCGATCCAACCCACCATACTGAATACACGGAAGAAAGCTTCGAACGGGAAATGGTGAATGCCGGTTGTGTTATCAATCACAAAGAAATCAAGTGGGGTGAAATCTGGGCAGAGGTTATTCCCGCGCGATAGAAAGTGCCTTGATGCAGTGTCCTCAAATGGATGATATTAAAAGACTACTATATAATGCCTATATCTGGATGAAATCTCATATTGTTGAGAGCAAACGTTGGCACCAACCGTCAGAATATAAGCAGGTGTGCCAGCTATATTACGGTCGCAATCATATACCTACACGATCCGAGAACACATCCGGTGGTATCGTTAAATGCCAAGACCTGCATCGGATTTATCCCAATCAGCCTAACGGCGCTAATATTTTATACCTTATCAGCAGTGCATTGCCGCCGGCTCCCATAATCATGGTTCGATATGCAAAAAAAAACGGTGCAATGCTGGTATGGAATCAGAATGGTGTTGCCTATCCCGGTTGGCATGGACCTGGATGGGAAAAATCAAACCTGATCATGAAAACCCTCATCCATCTATCAGACCATATCATATATCAAAGCCGATTCTGTAAATTGTCTGCAGATCGTTATTTAGGGCTTCCCAAAAAACCTTACTCGATACTCAACAATCCTGTTGATACGCGAGTATTTATTCCTGCGTCGAAAAAACCTGATGGATTTCACATCCTCTTAGCCGGAAGTCACCACAAATTCTATCGTATCAAAGCCGCCATCGAGATGATGCGGCACGTTCTGAAATATTTGCCGGATGCAGTTTTGACAATAGCTGGGCGGTATATGTGGAGAGATTCTCATACAAACGCCCTGAACGAGGCAACTCATTTGGCTGCCGCTTTGAATGTGTCGAAACATATTGTGTTTGAGGCAGAATACTCCCAGGAACAAGCGGTGGATATGATGCAAAATTCTCATATATTGCTTCATACGATGTACAACGACTCTTGCCCGAGGGTTGTAGTGGAAGCTTTGTCCTGTGGGTTACCCGTGGTTTTTTCTGATAGCGGCGGGGTTCCTGAATTGGTTGGAAAATCAGCTGGCATTGGCGTTCCGGCCCCTTTGGACTGGGAAAAAGATCATCCACCCGCCCCACAGGATTTGGCTGAATCGGTACTTAGGATTGCAGAGAATTATCCGATATTTGCCGATTGTGCCAGAAAGAGGGCGGTTGAAAACCTGGATGTTCGATACTGGTTGGATCGACATCGAGAGATTTTCAGACATGTGCTGGCATAATATGTATATAAGGATAGTCACCATGGATTTGTATTGAAGTATGAATGGTCGAATAGAATCTACGACGGTGTTGTTCAATGCATGACGATCTTTTTTTTAGAAAAAAAATACTTGTTGTCGCTGTACGCAAGAGCTTCTGGGCTTCCAACGAATGTGCCCTGTTTCCGAATCGCATCTATGTAAAACAGATTTATGGTCACAGTCAACACCCGATAAATATCCCGTTTATTTTCTTCTGTGCGTTGATCGGTTATTGCATCCATCGTCCTAAATTGCTTTTACTGGCATCGGTGCCTTCGATTGTTTTTCTGTTTCTACTCTTAAAGAAGATCGGTCTGATGCCGTTTACCAAGATTGTGGTAATCAATCAACCGGGGGTCATGACCATCAGCTTATTAAAATGTATTGATTGTATGATCGTCAATAGCAAAGATGAAATAACTGTTTTTTCGCCTCACTTGAGAAATAGATTCAAATTCATTCTGCTACCCGCAGATGGCAATTTTGAGGACGTAGATTCAGTTGAGAACCAAAATTACATTTTCTCGGGAGGAGGGGCGGAAAGGGATTTCCCATCCATTGTAGATGCCATTAAAGGAATTGACATTGAATTAAGGATTGTGACTTTCGAGCCACAAATTCTGTACGACCGGTGTGAGGTTCCCGACAATTGCCGAATTTTTGGCAGGATGTCCTTGGATAAATTTATAGAGATGATGAGAAAATCTCGATTTGTTATTCTTCCATTGAAAAAAGGTCTGTTCCCGCATGGTCACACAACCATTGCCCAGGCTTTTCGATGCGGCAAGGCGGTCATAACCACCTCGCAAGCCTGTGTAGACGATTATGTAGCTCACGGCCATGAAGGTTTGCTTGTGAAACCATACGATTCAGAAGGCTATCGTAAGGCTATTCTTAGATTGATTGAAAATGATGCACTTGTTAAAAAAATGGAAGCAAATGTAGCACTGAAGGCGAGGGAACTTACCTACGCGGTATATGCAGAACACCTATCAGATACCTGTATTGAGTTGTTGAGGGATGCGGAATAGAATGCCTAAAGTATCGGTTCTCATGCCCGTTTACAATGCCGGGCGTTTCATGAAAACTGCCATCGATAGTATTTTATCCCAAACCTTTGATGATTTCGAATTTTTAATAATAGATGACGGTTCTACGGATGATAGTATCAACATCATAAGAGCAAACTCCGATGATCGCATTGTACTGGTGAAAAACAAGAAAAACCTTGGAGTATCTTGTACTCTGAATATCGGCCTTGGAGCTGCAAAAGGGGAATATATCATCCGAATGGATGCGGATGATATTAGCCGGTCGTGCAGGATTAAACGGCAAGTTGAATTCATGGATGCGAATCCCACTATCGGAATTTCAGGAACATGGGTTCGTCTATTCGGAGATCAACCGTTTGTGGTGACACGAAAACCGGTGGGCCCTTCGGTCGTCGGTTGTTTCCTTGTGTTTGACAATCCCCTGGCCCATCCAAGTGTAATTTTACGTTCGAAAGCATTGGTTGAAAACAGCTTAAAGTACGATCCTGCTTATAGTCGCACCGAAGATTATGACCTTTGGTCTCGAAGCAATGGTTTTTTCCCCATCGACAATATTCCACAACCCTTGGTATTGATGCGGCATCATCCCGACAGTATAACGAATCAGGCGAATGTTCGTATGACTGAACAGACGGAAAAAATTCTTGGACGTCAGCTTTTGAAATTAGGAATAAAGCCGACACGCAACCAACTGTTATTCCACCATGTTGTTGGAAGGGGATACAGATTGAAGCGTTGGGACGAATTAGAAAGGGCGCACGCATGGCTGACATACCTTTCGGATGTCAATGATCAAAAAGGTGTTTTTAGCCGCGCAGTGTTTTCAACCGCAGTCGGGATGGTTTGGTTCCAACTGTGCACAAATTCGACGCCATTTGGTTTTAGAATATGGAATTATTACATGAAATCATCGATCCGATACGGATACCATCCGCCCTTTCAAGATGTTGTCCGGATGCTGTTAAGTATTCTATGGCACCAGTTACCTCAAAAAAAACATAGATCTCGGACTATTCAATAGACCAAATTACAGAATATAATCCCTGTAGGGGATACACCTTATGGAAAAAAAAATCTACAAATTATGGGAACTTCCTTTTCAACGCCCCTGTCTCTTATCTAACGCACTCAAACGACTGAACAAGGCAGATTTGAAGTATTTTGACTGGCAGGGAGATGATCGTTTGCCAGCCCGGATAGAGGCTATCGTGGAATTGGGCGTTCAGTACGGTATGATCCAGACAGCGTGTGCACGCGTAGTAGATAAAGGTCTATTGACGTTTGTCGATTCGGATTATTTTGAGAGACAGTTAAACGGGGTCATCCACAAAGTGCGGAAAAAAGAACTAACATTCGATCGTCCATATCCATCCACACATCCGAATCTTGGGATACCCAGAAGGATTCACTCCGGATTACCTGTCAAGCAAAGTTTGATCCGAACGATAGAATTTTTCACATCACGTTCCGCTCTGTTGGTTTTTGCAGAAACCTTTTGCCTTAATAAAATGAAAAATTATATCCAACTTGCTGATGTGAGCCCGTTTCAACCATCTCAAATTTTTAAAGAAATTATGGGACTTTTAGGGCTGTTGGGAAAATTAAGGCCAAAACAAGTATTGGAAATCGGTACCCTCAAAGGAGGAACCCTCTACCTTTTCAGCAAAGTGGCGGATCCATCAGCTCAGCTTGTGAGTGTCGATTTAAGAATTAGACGGAAACCTTTGTTAAAGTCGTTCGCTAGAAAGGATCAGCGGGTATCATTGATTGAGGGGGATTCCACCCAAGCTGCCACTATCAACAGGATCCGAAAAGCGTTTCCCGAAGGCATCGATTTTCTTTTTCTGGATGGCGATCATTCCTATGACGGAATTAGAACCGACTTCGAGAATTATTCTGGTCTCCTCAATAAAGGGGGGGTCATCGCCTTCCATGACATCGTTGAAGATAACGAGACAAGATACGGGGTTGCGACCGGCAGTTGGGCCGGTGGTGTTCCGAAATTTTGGAAAGAGATCAAACAGAAGTATAAACATATGGAATTCGTTCAAAACTGGAAGCAGGATGGTTGCGGGATCGGCGTGTTATTCATTTAAATTTGGGGCGGGTGCCCGAAACTGAAATTCAATCTTTGGTTTATCGATCTTAAATGAAATTAAGATCGGTTTGCTTGGAGCCTTACCTTGAGAAATAGTTCAATAATGGGATTTAGAGAGTTGATAGCAAGAGGAACGGGTTTTGCCCGGATGAAAAGAACAGATTTCACGCTAAATAGAACTGCCCGAAAAGGTATCACCGATATCAATTTCGGACCATCGTCCCTAAATCTGTTGATGATCGATTCATGCAATTCGGCCTGCATTATGTGCGGGAGCGACTACAGGAACTGTGGTTCTGCAGAAAGATTAACCCTTGGAAAAATAAAAAAAATATTCGGTCATCTAGATGCAAATCAATTAATAGAGGTGATCTACGGCGGAGGGGGCGAACCCTTCTTAAATCCAGAGCTCTCAGAAATCGCTGCTTTCACCAGAAGAAGATGTCCGACTGTTTCGCACTCTGTTATTACCAATTTCATCGCTTTCGATGAAGCGACGGTCAGAACGTTGCTGGAAAACAGGGTAAATTTCCTAATTTCCCTGAATGCCGCTACAGAAAAAACTTATCGACAAATCTCTGGTATCCCCGCCTTTGCACAAGTTTGTAACCATATCCGTGAACTTGTTCGACTGCGGCGACGTTTAAGGTCCATGTCAGGTATCAGTATTTCTATAATTCTCATGAAACAAAACATTGGAGAGTTAGGGAGCTTCATCAAGTTGGCATCGGACATTGGGATAGATGGCGTTAAGGCAGTATATGTTCGCATATATCCCAAAGAATTTCGCCAAAAGGCAGATGGAAGCATACAGATATCACCCGAAGATTCCCTATACTTTCATCAGGAGGAAAGCAATCTCGCGGTTTCTGAAGCTATCGCACTTGCTGACAGGTTAAATATGAAACTGGATTACCAGCCCTTATTCGGGCAGAACTGCATTATGGAGCGCGATTGCAAAGAGCCCTGGCGATCTTTGTTCATAGCTCCTGGGGGAGAGCTTTACCCGTGCGCTGCCGGTGAAATCTTGTTCATGAATAAAGTGGCTACTGGGCAATACGACAGTGGCAATATACTGAAGCATTCGATTGATGATTTTTGGAACAACCGGTTTTGGAAAGCCTTGAGAGAAACCAATAGGGAATCGAAACGAAACGAGATCGTACCAGAATGCAGATGTTGCGGGATGTCCATTAACTGGCTCGGTGTGGATTCCCAAAACGCTCATATCATGGATTGGACGCTTGCTTCCAAATCCAGACTGAAGCTTTGATATGGTCACAAAGGGATGTTAATCAATAACTACATGAACGAATACTCCAATATCCGAAAACCCATGATTTCTGCTGTCATCTGTACGCATAATCGATTTCGTCTGCTCGACAAATGCCTTGCGAGTTTAATGTGCCAAACACTGGATCAAAGCCAATATGAAGTCATTGTCATCAACAACCGATCAACCGACGACACAGACAAAATCATAAGAAAGTATGAAAGGGAAGCATGCCTGCGTCCTATCTATGAACCGGAAATCGGCCTGTCGATAGCAAGAAATACCGGATGGCGAAACGCCCGTGGGCAATTTATCGGTTTCATTGATGATGATGCCGTCGCCAGTGAAAAGTGGTTGGAAACCGCCCTTGCATGCTTTTTGGAATTAAAGCCAACCCCGGCTGGTTTGACCGGACCCATCCGTCTGGATTGGGAAAGTGCACGGCCAGTATGGATTAATGAGGAACTTAAGGTTCCCCTCGGGAAACTCGACTGGGGCAGCAAAGCATTTAAAATGGAGAAGGGACACTATATTATAGGTGCCAATTGTTTTTTTTCAAAACAATACCTTCACCGTTTTAATGGCTTCGACCAGCGTTTGGGCAGAAAAAAAGATCTCCTTCTATCTGGGGAGGAAACACAGCTCCAGAATTCTATTCAAACCGCGGGTGGTGTATTTTACTATCATCCGGGAATTAATGTAGATCATTTTGTCCCGAGGGAACGAACTGAGCCTAAATGGTTCTATAAACGCTATTTTTGGGGGGGACGAACGGATTTCATTATATCAAAAATATCGGATTTTGATAATTATCTTGGAATTCCTCATAGAGATCGCGATATTTCCTCGGACAACGATCATAAGATGAACAGAGTTTCCCAGATTAAGCGGTTGCTTAAAAATGCTATTTACGCCTTGGGCATAGGTGCTTCAAAAAAAAGGATCGTCCAAGGACGTATTTACATGTCTTACGTTGTTGGCTGGGCTGCTGAAATGTTCGGTAGAATGAGAAGGAATTAAAGGAATTCGAATTGATTGCGTCAGGGAGATTAATTTCCTAACAACTTAATAGCTTGAAACTCATGAAATCGATTGTCCTCATCCCATATTGCCCGCTCCCGGTTAATACAGGGGCGAAAGCCGAGATGTGGAAACATCTTGACGTTTTAAACGGCTTGGGCCAGTGCATGATAGTAACTGCTCGCAGGCGGCCTGTCGGAATGGGCTGGACGCCTGAGTATATCTCGGAGTTGCACGAAATGGGGTTCGAACTTCTTTTTAGAGAAGATAAACACACCATCACACCCCTCATGGGGCTTGGATACATATATGGTTTTTTTTTCAAGATGTTGCGCCTGGATCGACGTTTTGGGCATTCGAATCCCTACCACCGGTACGCTTTTCCCAATTCTTGGTGGTATAAACTTAGCAGAAAAGCCCATGTCGCGGTTATTCATTACAGTTTTTGGGCACACCTTCCGACCGATTGTCCAAAAGCGATCGTTTTACACGATTTGATTTCCAATTTTGCACATGAAGACTCAAACCGTGAAACCAAAGAGCTAAAACAAGCAAATCTAGTGATCGTCATTTCGAAGGATGAAGAAATCGAATTGAATAATCGGGGAGTAAACAGGACATTGTGGAGCCCTCCTTCCATACCGCAAAGTACATTTGCCCCGAGTAGGGAAATCGGATTGGTTGGTTCAGACAATCGCTTCAACCGAGAAGGCTTGAGGTGGCTAAACAGCACAAATCCTCCTCCGAATTTGAAGTTACGGGTTTATGGCAAATTGTCTCGTCATATACCTTCCGAGATTTTCATTCCAATGGGGTCATATGACTCTCCCGATGAACCTTATAGAGATTGTGGCGTCATCCTTATGACTACCGCCAGCGGTACCGGTGTTCAAATCAAGGCCATCGAAGCACTGGCTGCTGGGAGAGCCATTATTGCCCGAAAAGGTGCTATGAGAGGTATTCCAATCAAAGAAAATTCCTGGATTGAAGTAGAGTCTCCTGAAATGATGCTGGATTGGGCTGCAAGGATGAAGGAAGATCCTGAACTGAGAAACTACTGGGCCTCGAGTGCTTCGACATATTACTCCAAATATTTGGATAGCAACAATATTGTCAACGATCTCAAAAACGCATTTATGTCTATCAGTCGATATCATAAAGATATGCCAGGACGTATGAGTTATGAAAAATAGTTTGGAAAAAAACAATGCCTCAATGGATGACACAGCAATTTTAATACCTTGCTATAATGAGGAAGAAAGTATCGGGTCGTTAATTTATGAAATTCGAAATTATACTTTTAATGCCGACGTCGTTGTTATAGATGATGGTTCTATCGATACAACTGCAGTGGAGGCGGCGGAAGCCGGTGCCGTGGTATTGCAGTTGGCACACAATCTCGGAGTTGGGGGGGCAGTGCAGGCGGGCTTTATCTATTGTTTCAACAAAGGGTATAAAAAAGTTCTCAGACTTGATGGAGATGGGCAGCATCCACCTGAAGAAATCCCCAAACTGCTTGAAACCAGTGAAATCAGTGATATAGATATGGTGATCGGATCTCGGTTTCTCGGAAACGGTGCATTCAAAAGCACGACTGTTCGTTATTTGGGTATAAAGGCGTTAGCATCAGTGATGTCTGTGATCTGCAGAAAGAAAGTTACTGATCCCACTTCCGGGTTTTTTCTGGTTAAAAGAAAACTGCTCTACTATTTTACACACCGATATCCTGTGGACTATCCGGAGCCTGAGGCGATTGCCTTGCTGCGGAGGCAGGGTTATGATTTCCACGAGGTTGGGGTTACTTTCAGACCGCGGCTACGCGGAAACTCTACCATTAAAAAATGGGGGACCTTTTATTACGTTTTTAAAGTGGGGTTGGCCCTATTGGTCGGACGGGCAAGACCTGTCGACAGGCGTTTCGCCAAGCACTCATTGAACCATATCAATTGATTCTTATATGCCGGATTTAGCCAATTACATCGCCAATTTCATAATCCAATGGACAGACATTCCCTTGCTGCGGCTTGGTATGATCGCAATGGCTTGTTTGCTATTGGTTGGGACATCGATTGCAATTTGGAGACAACAGATCCGAATCCTTGCAGCATTTGCGTGTTTGATATCAGGCATAATTCTCCTCTCGGTCGGCATTTATCCGGAAGTTATTACCCTGTTTGTTCAAATTGAATATATTACCCGGCTGCGCATCGCCATCGGTTTGTTAAGCATTATCGTACTAGGAATAACTTTCGAAGCACTCCGACTCACGAAAATGCAGGAGAGATATGCATTGTTGTGGGTAACCACTGGTATCATCATACTCTTTTTCGCTTTGCTTCCGCAAATTGTGTACATGTTTGGAAAAATCACTGGAATGAACTATGTGGACGCGATTGTCGCGGTTATCATCACATTTCTTTTACTGGTGGCATTCCATTTTTCGGTTGCCATGTCGCAGTTTCAATTTCATCAGTCCGCATTAACCCAACAGCAGGCCGTTCTTAAAACACGCTTAGAAGTGCTTGAAGAAAAATTGGGCATTAACCCCCCTGTGCAATATCAGAAACAAAATATTGACAGAAGTTTATCAGAATGCGTCAATTTGCTGGATACTGAATGTGTGATCACCACCGATCGAAAGGATCGGGCGGTCAGTAGAGCATCCATAGTTGTTATCGGCATGGCGGTGCTGGCTGTTTTGGCAATTGGAATAGCAACACCGAATCCGATGATTGGCGACGAAGTGACACACTATTACATGCTAAGATCTCAAGTTGATCGTTTGCCTTTTCCAAATATCATCTCTGAAATACCCTTAGGTAACGGAAGCCTCGAAGTCAGAAAATATCCTCATGTCTATGTATGGCACTATTTGGGGGCGATAATCGCCAAGATAATTCCATCAGGGGCAAGAACTGTTCAATGCTACCATGCCATATATCTCGTGCAATTATTAGTCTTTGGGTATCTGACGCTCAAGTTGAGGAACGATGAGGGATCCCTTGCACCATTGGTGTACCTGCTTGCCATCATTTCTATCCCCATGTTTCTGATTTTTTCCGTCGCTTTTTACCAGGATATACCGCTTTCTGCTCAAATAGTTACCGTATGCTATTTCCTGCAGAGAAAAAAGATAAAATGGGCAGCATTGTTTCTTAGTTTCTCTTTGACGTTAAAGGTAACGGCAATCCTTTTTGTTCCGGCTTTCGTTTTAATTGCGATACGAAATGACTATAACAAAAAAAAATGGGGAAGGATGATCTTGAACACCGGGATCACGGCGATACTCATTTTTTCTACGATGTTTTGCATGTCCTGGTCCCTTAAAAAATACGGCGATGCGCTTTATTATCCCTTCGTAAAAGGAAAGGAAGTAATTGCCAAACTCAATCCCTTCGAACAAAAGGATTCCGGACCTAATCATTCAAGACCCGATCCTGAAATTTTTATGGATAATAGGGTGCTTGTGTCGAAATACGAAGTTGAAATTATTGCAAATCATCCCGGAGACCTTAGGAATCCAGAAAATTTCCTAATATATGGAGGCGGGCTTTTATGGTTGATGGTCTTGTTGGCAGCGACGACGCCATTTTTGGCAGGCGTGTTTTTTAAAAGATGTTCAACCCTAATGGAACCTTCGACGGATACAGGTTCATGGTGGATCTGGATAATGGGCGGATCCTTTATAGCATTTTCCTATATCTTTCTTAAAACCGCTCCAGATGCCCGCTTTTTTTTACCAGGAATCATTTTAATCATGATTCCGATCTCGGAATACATTTCTCGATTCCATCACAAGAAGATATGGTTGCCGATATTGATCGTCGTCGCCATTCTTCAAACTGGATTGGTTCTTAAGAAGGTATACAAATTAAGAAACATATCCACCGATATTATAGAAGCGATCGCATACCTCAAGCAGGATGAGAAAAGTGCGCGTTTGTTCATGTACCCGGAAGGTAACTACCGACTATTTCCCAAAACTCATGAATGGTATTTGAATTACAAACTGAGAGAGTTTTGGAGGGGCGACAATGATTTTCGGATTGAGCTTTTGAGAGAACATGACGTGAATACCATCGTGATCAAGAAGCATTTAATAGCGCCTGTTTCAAAGGCGATCATCAATTTAGGCGTATATCCTGTTTTTTTTGTTGATGAAATTAGCAACGATACACGTTTCAAAAAAGTGTTTGAAAATAATGGTGTGATTATCTTTCGTATTCCACCCGGTTGATTTTTGTCCTGGTTATAAGTGATATAGCGAATCGGCCTAAAATGAATTGTCAGGATAACAAATGAATAAGGCATTATTTTATATCTTTCTTCTTCTTTTTTCGACATTACCGCTTTTCTGGTTGCATCAGAACGCTTTCCAACCCCATCTGCGTCACG
The DNA here is from genome assembly GCA_964393215.1 of Candidatus Woesearchaeota archaeon. Lineage (GTDB taxonomy): Archaea > Nanobdellota > Nanobdellia > SCGC-AAA011-G17 > PNOQ01 > CAYFNK01. Next base: position 12,298 of record CAYMSW010000003.1, on the reverse strand, counting down.
GTATGGTTGAAGATGGGACCATATCCCTCTATGCCGGTGATATTCTGGACGAGAGATCCTTTCTGGAAAAATATACGAAATTGACTGAGCACATTGGAAAAATCAACGGTCTTTACAGGCCCGCCTCTTTTTTTTATCAATCCATACCTTTCTTCTTAACTCTTGTCAAAAATGGGGATTACTACTTGGGAATGCCCGGAGATGAGGTTCGTCAAAAAATCAACGGGGACCTGAGAGTATATATGGTATTCTATTTGGTGACTTTTGCCGGTGCCCTGTTCTTTGGTGGAGTGATCGTCTATTGTACAAGTGGATCTCGTGTGTATTCGCTTATTTTCCCAATGATGGTCATTTTTTCCTTTGCATTAGTCAGGAATATTACACAGAACGATGCCGCAGAAGTACCGCAAGTACTGGGTCTCGCACTTTATTTCGCGATTTTTTTCAGCGGAGAGCGACTTGCCGAAACAAAACCCGGTTATATGCCTTATTTTTATTTTATAGTACTTTTAGCTGCCATATTTGCATATCACGTTAAAGAAACTTCGGTCGCGGCAATGCCGGCGGTCGCAATTTTCTGCATTCTCCGCTATGGGAAAAAATTGATATCCATTCCAAGTTTGCTCTCCAATCGAAGCCAAGCTTTTGCTGTGTATAACCTCATGGTCAACATCTTGATCACTGCATGGATTTTGGGGAATATATTCAACTACTGGGGGGCTTATTCCGATGATAACTATGCAGCTGGATCCATTGCAAACACCTGGAATACACTGGTTCTGTATACGAAAGGGCTCGTTGTATTTCCTCCCACCGTCTACATCCCCACTGCAGCGCTTCTCACCACAGTTGTGTTATATTTACTCGGAAAAAGAAAATCCGAAAATTATAGCCACAACATAGCAGAAGCCCTGCCGGCGGGTGTCAGCCTGTTCTTGCTCTCCTTTGGTTTTTTGTTGCTGAACCTGCCCTGGGGTTTTGTTTTGCAAAGGTACATGCTGCCTGTGGTTTTTTTTTCCGCTCTCTCGGGTGCCATTTTGCTGGGTTCTATCAACAGGTGGCTGTTAGCAAAACGAAAGTTTATCGTCAGCGGCCTAATTCCCATTTTTCTCTTTGGATGCTCATACCCGGCAGCAATAAATGAGACAATGCGCGTTCACCTCCATTATGAATCCGAGTATGGGGCCAACAAGTTTGTCGATCTATTGACCCAAGACATGATTTCAGATGCTCACCGCAATAATCGGAAACTCAAGGTTTTGTTAGATCTCGCGTGGCAATCAGACTGGATGTGGATGCAGGTCGCCAGGATTGTAAACCATGAGGGTGAGATGAACCTGATCCTCCCGGCAGAAACACGTTTGGCTGAGCGGGTGTACCTAAAACCATACGATAATGGTTCCAGTATCATGATTACGCCATCTGATGGCGGAGGGTATCTTGAAACACCACATGACATTGTTTATACAGCCTTGCCCAGGGATCCGAAAGGTTATAAAAAAAAAGGGGATCACTTGGCTATGGTAGCAGAGCATTACAAGGTGTTGAAAAAACTTTGTTGGGAAGGGAAGGGCCAAACTCCCGGATATGATTTACTTAAGTTGATCCCCATTGACAGAACGAAATCTACTTTCAACCGAACACCCGACATCAGCCTGAGGATAGATAAAACCATAGATTTAGCCCAGTTGAAAGCTGTTCATGATGTAGCAGTGAAACGTGATCCGTCAGGTATTTTACTGGTTTCCACTGGCAACGATCCCCACATCATGCTTCCCACTTTTGAAAATACTGGCCGGCGGGGCCCACTGATGTTACGGGTGAATATGTGGAGCCCAGTGGATACGGAAATGCAGGTGTATTACAAAACCAAAGAAAAGCCCTACTTCAGTGAGTGCCAGAGCACTGTTGAAGATCTGGCCAAAGGGGAGAATACTCGATATCTGCTTCTTCCCATGGAATCCAAACTGGAAGAGATCCGTTTCGATCCGGGAAAGCAGCCGGGTACCTACAAATTGTACTCTCTTGAAGCACGCATCATCGAGATCGGAAATAGCAGCCACGGATCCTGAACGGATGGACTGTTTCCTGATTTAGAAAAACTTGAGGACCCAGCGTTTGACGGGGTTTGGAATGCGCTCCCTTACGGAGCGTGGAATCACTTTTTCGAGCATACGAACTTTTTTCTCTGCTTGCTGCATTTCTTTGTAATACGAATTGTTGTAACCTTGATAACCCCATCCATCTCCGAACGGATCTATGGTTCTGGCGTCTGAACGACGAAAAAACGCCATATAGTCTCTTATATCGATCAGTTCGAACATATGGTCCGATTTTATGATGTCGAACATTCTTTTAATGGATGGAATTTGAATATCATCGAGTAAAAGCAGTCCCCCCGTCTTAATTTTGGGGTATAAATAATAGTACTCAAGATCTGGAAAAGGGTAGCAATGCGGACCGTCGATCAATACGATGTCAAATAATTGGGTGAAATCGTAATGCGGCAAGGTTTTCTGAGTTGGACCCTCAACAAACGTTACGGTTTCTGGCTTCAAAAGGTTGGAGCGCTTTGCGGCCGTAATACTTCGGTTCTCACCTTCGAGTGCGAACACAAGATGGTTTTTCGACAAATGAGAAAACAGCAGTGTGGTCTTGCCGGATCCTGTTTCAACTGTATTCTCTATCGGCCCAATATCCAAGGCATACTGTTTAATACCATGTAGTATTTTACGTGAAACAGTACCAGCCAAATGCCAATCGGCTGGAAGTTCGATTATTTTTTGTATGATAACATCGATATCATGCATTTTGCACCTCATGCTGGTATTCGGCTGATAAGTTTTATAAGGGGAAAGGTTTCTATGGTTTGGGACAGATATAGAGTTCCCGGGTCTTCCGAGATTGCCCTTCCCTGTAAATTAATCGCAGTTATTTATCAAAATAATCAAAACAATACCAGAAAAATATGGTGACAACTGACACAATATGGTGATGAATCTCACGGCTCTTTTTATATTCACGGCGCTTATAGCCGTTTTGGCTCATGCGATAAGCAGATTTCGGTCTATACATCTTTCAGGGGCATTGCCGATTGCATTTGCAGCCCTTATTGGTATCGAATCCTTGCTGTTGAACCTATTGAGTTTATTTAAGGCCGTAGACCGGATACCTTTATTGACCTTACACTTGGTGTTATTGGCAACGGGAATTGTATTAATTATTATCAATGAAAAAACGGGGATTTTGTATCTCTTCCGTCAATATTATCGTAAATTAAAAAGAATCGGCTGTAACAAAACATTTCTCTTCCTGTTGCCCTTGCTGATCACTATTGGATTCACAGCCTGGTTGTACCCACCAAACAATTACGATACCCATACCTATCATATGTCAAGGGTAGCTCATTGGATACAAAATCATAGTGTCTCGTATTATCAAACAATCATTGATCGTCAGAATGAAATGGGACCAGGTTCCGAATACATTGTCCTGTTTTTCCAGTTATTGACACGTTCCGATCGTCTAGCAAATTTCGGTCAGTTCTTCGCCTTACTCGTTTTAATTTTTTCTTCCAGCTATCTCACACGAATATACCGAATTCCTAGACTTTGGGCTCCATTTATTGTTATCATCTCATCGACGGCTCCCATGGCCGTGATGCAGGCATCGAACCCAAAAAATGACTTGATTGCCGCAGCTATGGCCCTGTCAATTATTATCTCATTGCGCAGAGTTGTCATTGGAAAAATTTCAAAAATGCAAACGTGGGACTATGCAATTGCAGGGATATGTATAGGTGGCGGTTTTTTAGTCAAGCCGACATCATTGCTTGTTTCAGCCCCCTTCGTTTTAATCGGTATTGTCATACAAGTTGGCCACATTCTTAAAAATTATAATATCCTGAAGAAGATTGCGCTTGGCATGATCATTACCATGTCTTTTTTTGCAGTGACGAGCGGTACGGATATATATCGAAAAGCAAGGTACAGTCTTCCAAGGCATGAAGTCTATCCTTTATTATCTGAATGGAATACAGATCGATTTAAAAATCCCCTTAAAATGGTTGCCCAAAATTCTCCATTTCCCCAAAAAACGAAGGATTTACTCCAGAAAATGGGGATAAGAGGCCCCATATTCAATCAGAACGTTTTCAATTGTCAGGAAGATGTAGTCGGCAATCCGATCCAATTCCTCGCCATTTTTCTTTTATCTTCGCTAACAATTCTTATAATCCCCTTTCTGCTGAGAAATCGGAACGCTCTTCGTGCATCACTGCTTGCGTTGCCTCCTATTTTGTCATGGTTTGTATTTGGCCTTGTGGTTAAGGATCAGATCTGGTTAACGCGGTTACAGCTTCCAATTTTTTTCCTTCTACCGGCATCTTTCCATTTTCTTGGAATCAGTGTCAAACGTTCGGGCACGCCTTTTCATATTATTCGAACTTGTATCATCATTACCGCAAGTTATTCATTAGCCTACGCACTCTTCACGGCCGGAAACGTACCCTCACGTCCGCTCCAGCTATCTTTTTTTTGGGGGGAGGAGCCTTCTAGAATACCGGCATATTACACGAACAGCGGCTTAAAAGATCCGCACGATCACCTTTTTAGAACGGCTAGGTCGAACCAATGTAGCAATATCGGGTTGATTCTCGGACCTAACAGTGTTGATTATCCTCTTACTTGGAGGGCTATGAATGCGGGGTTAGAGACTCGGCATGTCTGGTATTCAGAGCGAAAAGGCAAAAAAAGGAAATACCAAATTTCAAAAAAAGATCTTGACTGGTCTTGTATGATATTTGTCGCAGAGGGTGTGATTGAGCATCTTCCGGGAAGAGGCGACCAATGGATTTCAGCAGGAGACTATCATACCCACTATCGTAATCCTGAAATTACCTTTTCGCAGTCAAAAAACATCAACCTTATTCTCAACTCAAAGTGCAATGCGGACAAACTTAAGCCGCTTAACGAGATCGATATTAGCACCTTCAAAGAAAGCATTTTGTTAGACTCGAAGGGGAAAGATCCTTTTTTCCAATTGCCGGAGTTCAGGTCATTTAACTCGGATATTTCGATTGTCAAGGTGCACATCTGGAGTCCAGTTAAAACGGAGATGCAATTTTTCTATCAGACCAGGTCAAAACCGATTTACAATGAACACCAGAGTGTGATCCGTCCCATCAAAAAAGGGACGAACATTGTGTATGCCGTGTTTCCTTCAAAAAATATAATCGGGCGTGTACGGATAGATCCGGGTCGGGAACCTGGCTTATACCGACTTTACAACTTAGAGATACGTTCGGCTGACCGTAAATCAGGATAGTCACGAAAGCTCTGTCTGGAATTGTAATTCGGTTTAACCTCCTCTTTGATAGTATTGGTTTCTTCCCATGAATCACTACAATAAACTCAGTATTCTTATCCCAGTTTTCAATGAGCAGTACTATGTTGAGGAAGCAGTGATGGAAGCGCTTGAGGCGCCTCTACCTGATGGTATCGAACGTGAACTGATTGTCGTTGATGACGGGTCAACAGATAATAGCAGTGAAATTGTTATTCAGTTAGCAGCGGAACATAAAGCGATTGTGTTTTTGCAGCAACCGGAAAATCAAGGCAAAGGGGCAGCTATTAGAAGAGCAGTAGAAGCGGCATCGGGAGATATATGCGTGATTCAAGATGCCGATCTGGAATATGATCCCCGTGAGTATGTCAAACTCATGGCCCCGATTTTGAATGGTGACGCGGATGTGGTTTATGGTTCCCGATTCACGACCAGTGAGTACAGAAGGGTGCTATATATCTGGCACAGCCTTGGGAATCGTGTTTTAACTACAATTTCAAATATCCTCACAGGCCTGAACCTTACGGATATGGAAACCTGCTACAAAATGGCTCGCACGGACATTCTGAAATCGCTACCGATCCGTTGCGACCGTTTTGGAATGGAGCCTGAGTTAACAGCCAAATTCGCAAAAAAGGGATTCCGGATATACGAAGTCCCGGTTTCCTACAGAGGTCGAAGCTACGAAGAGGGCAAGAAGATCACTTGGCGAGACGGTGTGAAAGCAATTTTTGTCATGCTTTATTTTTGGATCGTGGATGACCTCTATAATGAACAGTATGGACATAAGTTTCTATCGGAACTTTCATCGTCCCATCGCTTCAATGACTGGATGGCCGATGCCATCAAACCCTGGGTCGGGGAAGCAGTGCTAGAGATTGGAGCCGGCATGGGGAATATCACCCGTTTCCTGACGCCGCGTTATCGATACCTTGCCACCGAAATAGACGGAGTGCATCTGAATTACCTTAGGAACTTGTACGAGGGCAGAAGAAATATTCAGATCCGGTCATTAGATGTAACCAATGTCGGTCAATTCGGAAATTTACAAGAAAAATTTGATACCGTTGTATGTCTGAATGTTCTAGAACATATTGAGGACGATAAACATGCGTTGGCCAACATTTATAGCGTACTTGAGGACGGTGGACACGCGTGTATTCTAGTGCCGAGATCACAGAACCTATTCGGATCGATGGATGAGGCAGTGGACCATTTCAGACGTTATGAAGTACAAGGCTTGTCCGATATTCTGACGAACACGGGATTCGAAGTAGTCAAAATTTTCACTTTTAACCGCATCAGTGTGCCCGGTTGGTATATAAATGGGAAAATACTCCGAAAAAAGACACTGAGCCGATTTCAACTGAAGATTTTCGATCAATTTGTATGGCTGTGGAAGTTTGTCGAACACCTCCTGCCATGGCAGGGTCTGTCTATAATCGCAATTGTAACAAAAAAAAACAATTGTGGATAATCAACAAAAAACGTTGAACGGTATCTCTTGAAAATAATTTTAATCAACCCGAATCGTAGATTTGCCAAGGGAAACATCTGGCATAAGATTCACTCCGTCATGCCTCCCCTGGGTTTGGCCCTGCTTGCCGGTATTCTCAAAGCAAGGGGCCATGTTGTCAAGGTTATTGATGGCTATGCGCTAAACCTTACCGACCAAAAGGTACTTCATCAGATCGATACCGGTGTCGACATCGTTGGCATGTCAGCCATGACCGTTGAGATCCAAAACGTTGTTCTTCTGGCGCGCCGTATTAAAAACGCGTATCCCCATGTAAAGATCGTGTTCGGTGGAGTCCATCCCACCCTTTTTCATCAGCAGTTTGTTGAAGAGGGTGTCTGTGATATTGTCGTGCGTAATGAAGGGGATGAGGCAATTGCCCAACTGGCTGAAGGTGATGCACTGGAAAGCATTTCAGGCATCACTTGGCGGGACAAAAATGGCCGTATCACAGTCAACGAGGATACAGGGCACAATGTGGATCTTGATCAATTGCCTTACCCCGCCTACGATCTTTTGCCTATGCAGTATTATCGTTCTGCTTTGGGAGCCGCTAAGCGAAGCCCCTCCATTGGTATGATTACTTCACGCGGGTGTCCGGGACAATGTACCTTTTGTTTCTCCGGAATGTTCGGCCGAAAGATACGGTATACGGACCCGGAAATTGTGATAGATCATATACGCCTCCTAAAAACGCACTACGGAATTAGGGAAATATCGTTTTATGACGACACATTCACTACCAATCGTAAACGCGTCGAGATGCTTTGTGAGTTGCTTATTGAACGTCACGTAGACATTACCTGGTCATGCTTTGCCCGTGTCGACAACATCAATGCCGACCTTTTGAAACTGATGTCCGCTTCGGGATGCCATCAAATTATGTACGGATTTGAAGCTGCGGCCGACAAAACCCTCAAAACTATGAACAAACAAATTCGGGACATCGATTATATAGCCGTAACGGAAATGACACGGAAGGCCGGAATCGATGTTCGCGGGGCATTTATGCTCGGAAGCCCGGGGGAAACAACCCACGATATCCAACGAACGCTGGCTTACTCGAAAGAAATGGGAATCCAGTTTGCTGTCTATAATATCACAACACCCTATCCAGGAACCGCCATGTATAAATGGGCTCTCAGCGAGGGATTGCTGGCTCACACTGATTGGCAACGGTACGATCTTTCACATGCCATTTTAAACCTTCCATCCATTTCCAGGGAAAGGGTCCAGCATTATTTTGATCAGTCCTTTAGGGATTTTTACCTGCGCCCGGCCTATATCTTGAGCCGTGTCCAGAACCTTCGGTCCTTTTATGATCTAAAAAGCCACCTCCATGCTTTCGTAGGGATATTGCACCATGTTTTTCAGTCCCAACGGTAAGGATTTTTCCTTTTCTACCCGGTATTCACAGGCAGGCCTTCTGCTGTTGGGAGCCTGGATGCTGGTTTCCATCGCAGCCCTTGCAGCCATGTACCATCTCTGGTGGGGACGGGAGCGAATTCTCTATCTTGGTAAACCAATCAGCGTTCAACGCGGGGTCGTTTTCCAGAGAGCCGGCCTCCCACCGATCCTGCGTGAAATCGAGCATATCGACAATACATGGCCAATGCAGATGCCCTATGCTCTTGATGCATCCGTCGTCGACCGATCCTATCTTGTATACATACTCTCTCCACGCATCCCAACACAAGAGGGCACAAACCGGATACGCGTCGCCGGTGATGAGATTCAAGTCGAAGGCAGCGAAATTGAACCCGGCCTTTCAAAGCCCGGTGCGCGTCCCGCGATGGGCCCATCTTTTCGGGCACTCTGGCTCTCCGTGATAATTGTTTTCGGCCTATCGCTTCTCATTGGAAAGATCACCGGTTTGAGGCTTTCCCGATTGCCTGAGTTGTTTGCCTTGACTTTGCTGGGACTGACAATGCTCACCATTGCCGCCCGTATTACAACCGGGTCGTCTGACGTCGCCATGTGGATAGTAACCGCTTTGGGTTTGACCGGGTGGATGACAGCGTTATTTAGCATTGCCGGTCAACGTCGAATTCCCCTGAGCTTCAATCCCGTGGAGATCTTTTCGGGCGGAACGTTCACGACGCGTCTCGTCACAGGGTTGTCTGCCGTATTGCTTGCGGCCGGTTTTTTTTGGAGTCTATTGATGGCATGCAGCGTTGTACCGGATGATTGGGATGCATGGGCGACATGGGGGCCCAAGGCCAAATACCTGGCTCTTGGGGAAGGCCCTTTGGTTAATCTTGCCCATCTCGGAATGTCGGATTATCCCTTGCTCTGGCCCTCTACATGGGCATTTGCCGCTTGGACCTCAGGCGGCTGGGAGGAACATTGGAGCAAAGCATGGGGGGCCGTGCTGATGGCGTTGACCGCCTGGGAAGTGGGCCTGTCTGTCAAACGGCAAACCGGGCTTTCCATTGCCGGATGGCTCGGCGCAGCTGTTTTTATTTCTGTTCCCTGTGCTCCCCTGGTGGCCTCCTGGGCTTATGCGGAGTCTGCATTGTGGCTCATGCTTGCATGCTCCTTTGCATCTCTGTTGAGATGGCGTGATGAACGTTTTTTTGTCGATCTTCTCATGACTGGTATCTTTGTAGCCGCCGCCTGCCATGCCAAAAATGAAGGCATTTTCTTTTGTCTTCTGGTCCTATTTTGGATTTTCTTTAACGATCCGGGTGGATGTTTGAAAAATATATCGGGGTTTTTGGCCCCGGTATTGTTGATTTACGGTCCCTGGTTCTGGTGGATAAAAATAAAACTGGGACTGGTATCCGCCACCACGAGTAACCTTCATTTCGATGCCGAACACATCGGATGGGCACTCTCAAGATGCCCCGATGGCATAAGGAGTGCTCTTTCAATATGGATGGACGTCCGACAATGGAACATCGTTCTGTTTCTGATATCCGGAGCAGCGGTATACGCCTTGATCAGGGGAGGGCGCCATATCCGGATCGATTTGATAATTCCGTCCGGTATGCTGGCCGGCGCTTTCATCCTCAATGTCTTTTATGACGGTTCCGTCCATTGGATGTTCGGCGCCAACTGGAACCGCTTGACCCTGCAAGTAATACCGCTTTTACTGATGACTCTTTTTCCATATTTCTACTTTCTAAATCGCAAAACAGCTTCCTTATGATTCATTTGGGACGATTTGTCGTACCTCTCATTTCGCCGCTCTCCATTGCCCTGATCCTGTTAATCTTCGGTATGGGGTTTTGTTTATTAAAAAAAAGACGCCTATCATTGGTCTTTACGGGTTCGGGAATATGGGTGCTTCTTTTTTTCGGATACGGAGTTTTTACGAAAAATGCACTCCATCGTGTCGAACAGCTTTACCCACCGCTGGCAGTGGAGCGATTGGCACCTGAAGTCAAGGCGCAAATCAGTTTCGTGGTGGTTCTGGGAAGCGGACATGTGTCCGATCCAAAATTGCCGACCACCTCCCAGATCGGAGGGGATTCCCTGTATCGGCTCGTCGAGGGAATCCGTATCCATCGGCTATTACCCGGAACCCGCCTGGTGATCAGCGGCGGTACAAATGTAAATGATCCGGCGGCCAATGCAACCGTGGTCAGCGATGTCGCCGTTAAAATAGGGGTGGCAACCGATGACCTTCTCGTTGAAGATCGGCCAAGGGATACATATGAGGAAGCAAAACTGCTCAAACAAATCCTCGGTGAGAAACCGTTCGTCCTCGTAACAGCCGCAGCTCACATGGGACGTGCCGTAAAAATTTTCAAGGCGTTTGCCATGGCGCCGCTGCCGGCTCCGACCAACTACGTCATTAAAAAAGCTTCGGGAACCTTCGTGGACAATTGGTTGCCAAGTTGCGGAAATCTGTCGATTTCAAGAAGAATTATCTATGAATGGATGGGAGAAATATGGATTCAGCTCAAGAGAGTGCACGAAAACTCTCAATAGTGGTACCGGTCTACAATGAACTCGAAACAATTGAAAAAATCTTGGAACAAATTCAATCTGTTGACCTGCCGTTTGAAAAAGAGATCATTTTGGTGGATGACGCCTCCACCGACGGTTCCCGCCGGTTGATTGAAACATTGAGCGGTGACCATGTCATCACCCTTTTCCATCCCGTTAACAGGGGGAAGGGCGCCGCGCTTCGCACCGGGTTCGGCAGTGCCACCGGTGATGTGGTATTGATCCAGGATGCGGATCTGGAATATGATCCCCAGGAGTATCCCAAGTTGCTGGGCCCCATTTTGGAGCAAAAGGCGGATGTTGTCTATGGCTCACGGTTCGTGGGGTCTGAAGCACACAGGGTCCTGTATTTCTGGCATATGCTGGGAAACAAGTTTTTGACCTTGTTGTCCAACATGTTTTCCAATCTCAATCTTACTGACATGGAGACATGCTACAAGGTTTTCCGACGGGAGGTGTTGGAGCAACTGCGCCTCCAAGAGAATAGATTCGGAATTGAGCCAGAGATTACGGCCAAGTTGTCAAAACTAAAATGCCGGATTTATGAAGTAGGGATATCCTACAGCGGCAGGACCTATACCGAAGGGAAGAAAATCGGCTGGAAGGACGGTGTCCGGGCGCTATGGTGCATATTCAGATACAATTTGTTTTAGCGTAAAGCAGGGGGAATGGTGCAGAGAGCTGAATTGGGTTAATAAGGTTCATTGAATTGCTATCGTTTGTTGGGTTAGCTGTAACTCAAAGAACCCAATAAACACAATGAACCAATACCTCAAGGAACAGACAGCAAAGAGGGGAGGGGGCGAACCAACAGTGCAGTACCAACAACCAGACCTCACGGATAGTGGCGGAGTGATATATGCCTAAGGTGAGTGTCGTCATACCTTGCTTTAACCATGGGCGATATCTGGAAGAGGCAGTGTCGTCGGTCCTGGAGCAGACCTTCGGGGATTATGAAATCATCGTGGTCAACGACGGGTCGACGGATCCATTCACTGTAGATTTACTAAAAAATTACCACCCGCAGAAGACGCGGACTCTCCACACCGAAAACCAGGGCCTGCCAACGGCCAGAAACACCGGCATTGCGGCGGCAACAGGGGATTATATCCTGCCGTTGGATGCCGACGATAAAATCGGCAGCGAATATCTTGAGCAGGCTGTTCGAGTGATGGATGAACAACCGAATATAGGCATCGTCTACTGCGAAGCGGCTTATTTCGGAGGTAAAACGGGTTTTTGGGAATTGCCGGAATTTGAAATGAGCCGGATGCTGGTCAGTAACCTCATTTTTTGTTCGGCCATGTTCCGAAAAGGCGATTGGGAGAGAGTGGGGGGCTTCAATCCCAATATGATCTATGGTTGGGAGGATTGGGATTTTTGGCTCTCCATTCTGGAACTCGGCAAAAAGGTGTACCGGATTCCGAGATTGCTGTTTCACTACCGGACCGCGGACACCTCCATGATCAGCGGGATGTCGGAGGG
>CAYMSW010000002.1:18200-50907 GCA_964393215.1 Candidatus Woesearchaeota archaeon | reverse complement strand
AAAATTATTATTTAAACCTTTCTCTTTAACTCAATTTTATCTTTCCTTTCAAAAACAATATACTCAACCAAATAATACCAAAAGCAGAATCTAACATTAATAATCCAGCTCTAGAAATACCAACACCACCAACAGAATTACTAATAAGATTAAAAGAAATAAAGTTAGTAAAAGGATAAAACAAAGTAACACCCATCGGCCAAAACATATCAACAACAACGTGACTAAAAATCCCCAAAGCAAATAACCAAGAATACTTCTCTAACTTCATAAACTTCAATACAATATAACAAACAATAAATGAAACAACAACAAATAACAAAGAGTGTGTAAACATCCTATGTACACCAGCACTAAAAACCCAATCAAATAAATAATCAATATCTGGTAAAACAGAACCAAACAGTAAAAGCCCCCAAGACAAATCAGATAATTTCTTTCCACGAATATTTCCAACAAATAATCCGATTAACCACCCAATAAATAAATGTCCAAATGCAAACATAGAAAAAGGAAACTAAAACCAATTAAAAGGATTGTGAAACTCCTTCTGATTGTAACATCATTAACACCTGCAACTTCTGTAACTTCTCCTCTTCTCTTCCCACCTCTTCTTTTTTCAATATGTCAGATATTTCATCATAATACCTTGTATATAATTTAGAACGAAATTCGTTAGCTTTCTTTTTAGGAGACTCTACTTCATGAAGAGAATGATTGTCATACTCACTATACCAATCACAATATCCTGCAACAACTCCAAATAAGTAAGATATTCCATAAAAATTAAGTGGAAGATTTATATTTCCATCAGTTAAATCTGAAACAAAAGCAAATAACAAACCAGCCAAGCCAAGACCAGCAACAGTACCAACATGTTTTAGACTCCTAGAAAAAAGATATTTCGCAGTACCAGGTCTAGATCCCTTAGCCAAACCAGCTTCTTCAGTAAATGAAATAAGATTCTCTTCAAGAACACCATTTTCGGCAAGAGAATTACACAAATAACCCAACTTGAAATCATTTCTAGAATAATGAAGATTATGAGTCATACAAAAAAGAAACCTGAGAATGTTATAAAATTATCTAAACTATCCTTCCAATCATCATTCCAGTCAATTTAGCGAGACCACTATCCTCTTTTTGAACACCAAGGACCTTATCCACTTCAATAGTTCCACCCTCTCCAGTGTAGATATTAAAAATAGCATAACTTTCAGAACTCATCTTCTCAGAAGAGACTTTAAAATGGTACCACTTGTATTCATCAGTTAATTCACCAGAAGCAATTTTTGTATTTCCAGGACCCCATATTTCAAAATTAGGACTCCCTTCTCCTTTTTTCATATAAAGAGATAATAAATTCAACTTGTTTCTCCATTCAACAAACAAATAAGAATCATCAGCACGCGCAGGTATTCTAGTTTCACTCAATTCTAAAGGAATACCATCTTTCTCATCTAACAAATTAAGAACATCTTCTTTGAATTTTTTATCTTCAGTATCTAACAGTACAGCAACCATTGGTTCTTCTGCTTCATTCAGAGACTCAATTTCAATCTCACCAGTAATTGCACTCCCAGTAACAGATTCAAAATGATAATCTTTCAAAGCTTGAGCTGCACCAAAAATTACAATAAGAACGACCATACCAACGACAATAAAATTAGTTCTATACTTCATATTATCTACATTTATTTCAGTCATATAAATAGTTTTTGTTTTAAATTATCCACCGCCAGAAAGCTGAGCGAAAACGGCTTGCAATGCACCATAATCTTCTATAGTATAAGCGTACTCAAGTTCTCCATCCTGTGGGCTGGCTATATAATCCCTCAAAAACTCATCTGCAACACCAAGACTACCACCAACAGCAATAGTGAATATCTCTATTCCCATAACATTCTTAGCCTGAGTTGCAACGTCACATGCATACACAAACGGAACTGGATTGGCACCCCACTCTTGTGGAGGGTCATAACATTGACAAAGGGGATCAACATAATCACAGTCATAAGGAACCGGATCGTTCTCAGTAGGGAAAGTAGGTATTCCATCAGTTACAACAACAATATAATCTGGGTGTTCTGTATCTGGTCTATCAAGAGAGCCCAATACCGAGCTGTTCAACAAATCAGTAGAAAATAACAATCCTTCACCAGTGTAAGTGCTCCCACCAGTAGTTAATCCATTAATAATAGTAAGCAAATCTCCAGAATTATAACTCAAATCAGATAATATGGTTGCCTCGCTCTCAAATTTAACTAACCCAAGCCAAGCATGATCTTCACTAAGTGATAACCAATTGACAAGATCTATGGATGCATCTATCAAATCCTGAATTTCACCAGAAAGACTAGCAGAAGTATCCAAAGCCAAAACAATATCAGCGTCAAGACCTTCAAGATAATACTCACAACAACAATATGGATCAAGACTACCACCACATTCAATAGGATGGGAAGTTTCATCACAAACTAAAACTCCCTCCTCATAATTATTAGCTTCTGGATCAGTACAACCATACTGAACAATTTCAGTAACCCCTTCACCAATAAGAGAAACAATAGTGGGACTATTAGGATCATCACTAATTATTTCAACATCATAAGGAAAAATATCGACACTTCCAGGGGAGAAGGTAATATCTATAACTAAATCACTACCAGACGGAACAGTCGCAGGTAACGACGGAAGGGTATATTCAAATTCATCAGAGGGGTCGTCAGATATGCTATCTATTACCAAAGCTTCCATTCCAGTATTAGCAAGAACCAAAGGAAGAGTTTCAAATCCATCAAAAAGAACATCTCCAAAATCAATTTCGCCAGGAACAGACAACTGGGGACCAGGTTCACAGCTCACAGGGCCAATAGAACATTCTCTAGTTTTACTAAACCAAAGAAGAGATTCCCACACATCTTCAAAAAATACCATTGGAATTATCTCAAGTTTGTTATCATTAGAGCTAAGACCATCAAAACAGTATATTCTAGATTCATATTTTTCCAGGTCAATATTTTCCACAACGCGCACATCATCACCAAATCTCACCAAAATTCTTTCCAACAAGTGCCTACCTTTATTTTCAATCAAGGATTCGACAATGTAATTAGTATCATCATAAGTACAAGAAAAATCTATTTCCAAATCATAAGAATGAAGATCAATGATGCTTTGCTGAGTATCAATTTGTTCATCAGTAACACCCCTCAGAAAAAAGAATATAATAATAGCAATAATAATAACCAATCAACAGTACAGTTGCAATAAGCGGACTAATACCTCTTTTATCCATAATACAAAAATCAATTTAAGTATATAAATAACTTTCTAATCCACAACTTTAAATAAAGAAACAAACAAAACAAAAAGATGAACTGCCTAGGAATAGAAGCAACAGCGCACACTTTTGGAATTGGAGTTGTAAACGAGAAAAAAATACTTTCCAACGTTAAAGATAGTTACACAACTGAAAAAGGCGGAATAATTCCAACAGAAGCAGCAAACCATCACAAAAGAGTAAAAGAGCAAGTATTGCAAAATTCTCTAAGCGAAGCAAAACTAAAAATAGAAGATATTGACTTAATTGCTTTCTCAAATGCTCCAGGAATGGCACCATGTCTTAGAGAAGGAATGGAATTAGCAAAAGAACTTTCAAAAAAATATAAAATACCAATAATTCCAGTACATCATTCAGTTGCCCACATAGAAGTAGGGAAATTATTAACAGGTGCAAAAGATCCTGCACTTTTATACGCTTCAGGAGCAAACACACAGATCATTGCATTCGAAGGAGGAAAATATAGGGTCTTTGGAGAAACTTTAGATCAAGGCATTGGAAATTTTATAGATGCATTTGCTCGTTATGTTGGTTTAGGTTTTCCTGGCGGTCCAAAAATAAATGAATTGGCAAACAAATCAAAAAATTTAATCGAACTTCCTTATTCTGTAAAAGGAATGGATTTGGCATTTGCAGGAATGTTAACAAAATTAAAACAACTTTACGATTCTAAAAAATACAAATTAGAAGATTTATCATATTCATTACAAGAAACTGCTTTTGCAATGTTACTCGAAGTTTCAGAAAGAGCAATGGCACACACAGACAAAAAAGAACTTTTACTTGGTGGCGGAGTAGCGTGCAACACAAGATTAAAAGAAATGTCAGAAATTATGTGTAAAGAAAGAGGAGCAAAATGTTTCATACCTCCAAATCCAGTTTTGGTTGATAACGGTGCAATGATTGCAGTTGCAGGTCTAAAATACTTTGACAAAAAGAAAAAATATGAAATAGACATTAATCCTTATCAAAGAATTGATCAAGTTGAGTTTAATTAACTTTTTTATCTAGCGCACTCAAGTATTTTTCTAATTTACCCAAATAAGTCTCCTTTTTATTTTTGTATTTTGTGTAATTTACTCTAAGATTATATGTATCATGAATAATGTGATTTTTATTTTTAATTAAGACATCCAATTCTTTCCAAGTTCTCGGAACTGTTTTTCCATTTAGTTCCAATTCTAACTCAACTAAATAAAATACTTGTTTTATGAGATCTCCAAATCCCAATTTTTTTTTCGTTTTATCTAAATACATGGGAATAAAAACAGCCCTAAATGCTTTTAGCCTAGATTTAATCAATGTTTCAATATCCCTCATCTTATAATCATCTTTTTTTAAATTAAGTCCATAAATCAATTCATATCGTTCTAAATATCTAACAAATAAATCAGGACTAGCTCTTATTTTTCCACCACCAAATCTCTTATTTTCTTTTAACTCATCTATCGAATAAGCAGATAGATTTAATGGAGGAATACATATGTTTCTATTTTTCCCATCAAATTCCTTAATTTTTTCTAAATAAGAACTATCTTTTATTACTACAACAAAATCAACATCACTATCTTTATCCATTTGTCTTAATGGAAAACTTCCCTTTACATAAATACTTATAATAATATTTTTGGGTAATATCTCAAAAATAGATTTAAATCCAAAATTCAACGTTTCAAAAGCACCAACCTCAATATCAGAAATATCTTTCCACTTTTCCCAAAATTTATTTTTTATTTCCAATTTACTTAGTCTTAATCTCAACTATATCCAAATTCTTTAGAACATGCTCACGACCAATTACTTTCTTGGTTTTAACATCAATAGCTTTAATGAAACCTTTTCCGATATCAGTATGTAATCTAAATGCAAAATCAATTGCAGTACTACCCTTAGGCATCAAGAAACAATCAGGAATAACATTACCTTTAGAATCTTCTAACTTTGAAACACCACCAGGATGAATTGCAATATATCTAAGAACATCAAACACAACGGTGTTCAAAACTTTCTGTAAACCACTTCCAGAATTCTTACGTAAAACATTATCTCTAATAAATTCCAAAGCAACAGTCTGCTTATCACTCAAACCTTCTTTGAAATTAAAATTATTATTTCCAGGAATATAATCAATCAAACCCTTCTTAGCAGCCTCCTTCAAAGCCAATTCAGAATCAGAACTACAACCAATAATAGAATAGTTTGGAAACTCTTTCTGCAATCTTTCCAAATTCTTCTCAGAACCTTCAACATCAATTTTGTTTGCAGCAATTATTATCGGCTTACTCAACTCTCTCAAACTAGTAGCCAACTTTCCAAGAACACCATCATCCCACTTAGTTACATCTTTATCAAAACCTTTTATTGAATCTTTAACCATATCTTCATTAACACCCAAACCAGACAACTGCTTAGCAACTGACTTGTGAATTTCTTTTCCACCAGCAAGAGACCTAGCAAACTTCTCCCAACCTTTCTTAATTATTCTCAAATACCACATATCTAATTCAAATTCTAAAAATCTAATATCTTCAGAAGGATTATAGCTAAGAGACTCAACACTTTCACCATTCTCATTAGTGCCACCAGAAACATCAATAACGTGTATCAAAGCATCTGCTTGGTTTAAATCATCCAAAAATTGATTACCCATTCCTTTTCCTTCATGCGCTCCAGGAACCAAACCAGCAACATCTAACAATTCAACAGGAACAAATCTATGATCTCCAAGAACAAAACCTTCTCTAGGATTAGCAATTTTACCAAAATCTTTAGCAACATCCTTTATTTTTACATAACCCATGCCGTGATTTGGCTTTATAGTTACGAAAGGATAATTACCTATCTCAATATCAGAAAGAGTCATCGCTTTGAAAAAAGTCGACTTCCCACAATTTGGTTTTCCAACAATACCAATTAACATAAGAAAAAGAATAAAATCAAATTTTAAAAGACTTTCCAATTAGACAACACTTTTATATTATCGATCTAAAATAACATCATGAAAAAAAAGACAAGATATCTCATAGTCTATAAAATTACAGGAAGAGCAGCAAAGTGTCATCAGAACCTTGTAAAAAAAATAAGTCGTTTATTCAGAGAGTATGAATGTAAAAATGAAAAGTTACCGACTCATGCAACTCTAAAATATTCTTTTGAAACTGATAATATAGCAGAAATAGAAAACATAATCAAGAGCTTTGTAAAAAAACAAAAACCCGCCAAAATAGAAATGAGGGGATTTGATCATTTCCATAATTCCGTTATTTTCTCCAAGCTTAAATTTTCAAAAGAAGCAAAAGAAATACAAAAAAAATTAATTAAAGAACTAAAAACAAATGGTTTACCCATAAAAAAAGATGATGCATATTGGAAGCCACACGCAACAATAACATTTATATCTAAAAAAGATAATTTTGAAAAAATTTGGAACCATTTACATTCATTGGATAAACAAAAATTTGACTTAAAATTTGACAATATTACTATTTTAAAAAAACCAAGAAAACTCTGGAAAACACATAAAAGATTTAAGATAAAATAATACACAAGATGGAAAAATACAAGTTTTTCAAGTACAATCAGAAATACAAAATACTCTTTCAAAGAGAGAAAAATAAGCTTAGAGAATTACTACCCAAAGGAACAGAAATTGAACACATCGGCTCAACTTCTATAAAAGGACTGGGAGGAAAAGGAATAATAGATATATTAATAGGAGCAAAAAAGACAAACCTACAAAAAGTAAAGAAAATTCTAACAAACAACAATTATTACCTAAACCCAACAGGGGGCAGCAAAGGAAGAATCTACTTTGAAAAAGATTACAAATACAACAAAAAAACAAGAAGAGTACACATTCACCTTGTAGATATAAAAACAAACTATTGGAAAAATCCACTAAAGTTCAAAGAAGCAATGAAAAAAAATCCAAAACTAATCAAAGAATACAAAAGAATAAAAAAAGAAGCAGTAAAAATATCTAAGGGAAAAGGAAAGATATATCGAAAACACAAACATAAATTTCTAAAAAAAGTAACTGAAAAATATTAGAAAAACTTCCTCAAGAAATCAAAGAATTTAGAAAACACAGAACCATCGGCTGAAGCACCAGCATAACCGCCAGTGATCATAGTTTCAACTTCTTTTGGCTCTTCTTCTTCAACCTCTTCAACAATTTCAATAATGCCGCCATCAACTTCAACTAAATTATCTGCAGGATTTGAGTCCTCATCATCAGAAAGAATCTCAATAGAATACTTACCATCTATCTTATCTCCAACATCAATCTCAACAGTTTTGCTTGGCTCCAAAAAATAATCAACATCAGCAACAGTCTCAAAATTCTCTGAAACTATCCTAGTTTTGAAATAAGTCCCACGTGTTCCAGTATTCCTAACTGTAATCGAAGTAGTTGTCAACTTATTTCTAACAGAAACAACTTTCAAATCAGGAGCCAAAGGCTCTTCCTTCTCAGTCAAACAGGCACCATCCCTACAACCATTTGCACAAACGTACCAAGAACCATCACAAGAACTACTTGAACCACAAGAATACTCCATCAAAGTTACTCCATCTTCGCTACAATAATCTTCAAAATAACTTTCTCTTGTATTACTATCTGGCTGTCCTTTACAAATTCCTTTCTTGTAGTAATTAACATTATTATCAACAAAATCAGAACAAGCAGGAACATAATCACCAGCATCAGCATAGTCAGTGACATCAGGTGAAGACGAACTACCAGAACTAGTATCTACAGGAGTTTCTTCAACAACCTCTTCTTTCACTTCTTCTTTTTCTTCAACAACCTCTTCCTTTTCAATCACAACCTCTTTCTCAACGCTAACAATAGTCGGCTCAGGAACATCTATTTTTTCAAATCCAACATCCTTCGCACCATCAATAGGAAAGATAGCATTACCGGTCAAAGAGATAAAACCACCAACAAATTCTTTAACACCATATTTTACATCATCGAAAGAATAAATACCCATTACAGAAACTGCCATCACCAAGAATATTCCGACGAATACTAACCTCTTCATAAGATAAAAATCTATTACAAATATTATAAACTTTTCTATTCTAACAGAAGATTATCAATTAAAGGATCTCCAGTCTTCTTCAAAGTAATTTTTTTAATCTTCACGGGCTCATTCCTCATAGCAAAGACAAAATTCCTAAGAAAAACTGCCTTAGACCTTTCCTCAACATTCAACAAAAAACTCAACCTTTCTAAAAACTCTACAGTACCAACTTCATCACCAACGTTCAGAAAAAAAGGCTCTTCTACTCTTCTGGAATTTCCTTCGGCTCCGATTCTGCTTCACCCCTCTTTCTTACATATTCTTCAAGTAGAACTAAACCACGAGCTAAATCCTTATTCTGTTGGACAACGCTATTTAATCTCCTAGCCAAATTCTCAACGTTCTTAGTCTCGCCTTCTTTTATTTTATCAATATTACCTGCAGCTCTATCAAATAATTGAACCATAGACTCTATTTTCTTATTCAAAGCGTTGTTAGATTCAACTAAAGCCAAAATAGTTTTCTGTAAATTAACACTGCTTTCTATCAACATATCTGCCTTATTTGGACTAACTTTCTTAACAGAAGTCTTTCTTTTAGTAGTTTTTTTCTTCGCAGGCATAATCATCCTCTATTTTTTAATTTTAAAAAAGTTTCTACTCTTCCACTTCTTCAGAACCTTTTCTTTTTAGCTCTTCTTCAAGACCAAGTTCCTTAGTTAATTCCTTATATCTATTTCTGATTGTAACTTCAGTAACACCTGCAACATCTGCAACTTCTCTCTGAGTTCTCTTTTCATTATTCATTAGAGCAGCAACATACAACGAAGCAGCAGCTATTCCTGTTGGACCACGTCCAGAAGTCAACTCAGCTTCCTGAGCTTTTTCCAAAATTTCAACAGCTTGGCTCTGAGTTTCTGCACTCAACTTAAGAGCACTAGAAAATCTTGGTATGTAATCAATAGGATTGCTTGGCAAAATTCTTATTTGCAACTCTCTTGTTACGAATCTATAAGTTCTACCAATTTCTTTCTTATCAATACCGGATGCATCAGATATTTCATCCAAAGTTCTAGGTATTTCATGTCTTCTACAAGCAGCATAAAGAGCACCAGCAACAACGCTTTCCATTGATCTACCTCTTACAAGTCCTCTCTGTACAGCTTGTCTATAAATATCAGAAGAATCTTCTACAACTTGGGGTGGCAACTTCAAATATGAACTAACTCTCTTCAACTCAGCAAGAGCTAACTTCAAATTTCTCTCAATAGCAGTTGAAATTCTATACTGCCACTTCTGCAATCTCATAATTCTGTTTCTTTGCTTACCCTCTAACTTCAAAATATCAGAACCAGTACCTATGCTTGTACCCAAACCTTGATCATATTTAGTGCTTGTCAATGGAGCACCAGCTCTAGACTTAGATTTTGAATCAGAATCGAACTCTCTCCACTCTTGGCCTAAATCGATCATCTTTTCTTCAATAACTAGGCCACAATCTTTACAGATTATTTCTCCCCTTTCATCTTTGTGAACCAGATTTACGCTACCACATTCTGGACATTTTTTAACATAGTGTACCATATTCTTTCACCACCGTCGGAGTGTATAATAAGATTTATATAGGACTATCAGAATCCATTTATAAGAGTTTCGATTTAAACAAAAAAAGAAAAAATTAAGGACTAATTTTCAAATTTCGGTTCCACCAAAGATGGAGTTATATAACCTGTTATCCTTTCAGCTTCTGCTCTCATAAGATCTGTAGTTTCACCTGGTAAACAATCATATAAACCAACTAATCTACCTGCCAAAACAGGATCTTCACATTCACCTTCATAGGTAATAACAGTTTGACCCTTCTCATGGAACATATGTTCTCCTAAAAAATATTTAAATATAGCTCCTTCCAAATCAGGATGTATTTCTCTTCCTGGTTTAAAATACAAAGGTTCTACTGTTAGTTCTGTAATTATCGGCATTTTTAATGTCCTCCTTTAATAAACCGATAGAGAACCAGTTTATAAGTCTTTCCATTTGTTACCACTCAAAAGAAACAATTATTATTTAATCAACACTGCATCCAAACAACCTTCTTGCCCTGGTCTAGAAGTAATTCTTGCCTTACCTAATTCGGTCTCAACAACAGTGCCCTTGGTCAATATATTTCTTCTAACAAAGTGTCTATTAGCATTATTTTCAAGAACGTTCTTAATCTTTACAATTTTATGCTTCTTAGTTTTAGGATCAACTACATTTACAGTATCATTAGTTAAACTAATTTCCTTCTTATGACCACCCATGATCCTCAAACCTTTAACTTTCTTCTCACCAAGTCTTGTATGGGTTGGATCTCTACCTAATTCATACTGCTTCTTTTTCCTGAAATTAATATACCTAGAACCGGTCTCTTTCTTCTTTGGTCTAGTTTGACTGATTGCCATGTTAATCTGATGTAAATGTTTTATTTAAAAGACTTTTGATTTGCTTTCAACAACAAATTCCATAAACTAACAAACGAAAAGATATTTAAATAAGTATTTATAAAAATTAAACATGAAAAAATTATTGCTTTTACTTCTCTTCATAATCACAATAAGCTCTGCATATGCATCACCAATAGAAACATTCAACATAAAAACATATATACCTGAGGTAGACATAACAATAACATACTGCAATCAAGAACACACTTTCACATGCGATGAAGATTTCTGCTTCATAGACCCAATAAACTGTGGACAAACAACATTGGTAGTAGAAGATATTTCTCATACAACAAACCCAATACTATCTCTAGAAATTTATCTAGAAGATATGCCATATGCTACAAATGAAATGGAACCAGAAGAAACGTGGCAAATATTAGATCAAACAATAATCTTCCTGAATTATGAACACGAAATAATAGAAAACCTAGAAATTCAATCAGGAGAAAACGAAATAACTTATTTCACGTTAAACAACAAAGACCACTTACTTCATGTTCATTATATTTCAGATGGATTTTCCTTAATACAACTTGATGATATTTGGAGAATAGTATTCCTAAATTTCCCTGAGATAATTAATGGATGTGAGATAGAATTAGTATCACAACAATTTGATTTCTTTAATAAACTAAATATCGATAGTTTTTTAAACTAACCAACCACGTAAAAAACATATTGTTAGGGGTTAATAAAAATGGAACAAGATAGACCATTAGATGCATTAAACAAAGCAAGGAACAAGAGAGTTATAGTCGAACTAAAGAATGGAAAACAACTAGTTGGAAAATTAGTTTCTTTTGATATACACATCAACACAGTATTAGAAGAAGCTGACGAACTAGAAGCGGGCGAAATAAAAAGAAAGCTTGGAAACATTTTCATTAGAGGCGACACAATAATACTGATTTCTCCTGAGTAAAAATGACGAAAGGAACACCCTCCATGGGTAAAAAATCTGGTAAGAAGAATTTTATTAGATGTAGAAGGTGTGGAAAACCCGCATACCACATAAGAAAAAAGAAATGTAGTTCATGTGGTTTCGGACATTCAGCAAAGCTAAGATTCTTTTCCTGGATGAAAACTTCTAAGAAATAACGTTTACATTCTAATAATATATTTAAGTAAAATTACAAATCCAATTCTATGTCGACAACAGTTCCTATTGAAAGACCAGGTTCAATCGTAGTTATCTCTGGTCCAATGTTCTGCGGAAAATCAGATGAATTAATGAGAAGACTAAGAGTTAATGAAATTGGAAGAAGAAAAGTACAAGCATTCAAGCACCCAAAAGACACAAGATATTCTAAAAATGAAATTGCATCTCACTCTGGAGCAAGATATCCTTGCACCCTAGTTAGAAATACAGATGAGTTAATGGCGAATTTACATCCAGAAACAGAAGTAATAGGAATAGATGAAGGCCAATCATTGGATGACCGTTTAATAGGAGTTACTGAATGGCTGGCAAAAAGAGGAAAAATTGTTATTGTATCTGGATTGTTATTAGATTACAAAGGAGAGCCATTTCATTTTGACAGTGGAAGGGGAAGTAGAAGAATGGGAGAACTATTTGAAATTGCAACAGAACCACTACTATATCAAGCATTATGCACTAACATATTACCAGACGGTTCCCAATGTAACGAAGGCGCAACAAGATCTCAAAGATATACTAATGGAGAACCCTCACCATATACGGAAGATGTTGATCAAGTTGGCGGAGAAGAAGCATATGCTGCCGTATGTTTAAAGTGCCACACAGTACCAGGAAAACCAGAACTTTCTTGAATTAGTTACTTTTTTAAACCAAATTTAGTCTAGATTTCTTACGCGGGAGTGCCGGAGCGGTCAAACGGGCTAGGCTTAGGACCTAGTGGCTTAGTGCCTACGCAGGTTCGAACCCTGTCTCCCGCATTTTTATTCAGAATAAAGTTCCACAAGGATCTAAACAATGCGCCCAATTACTTTCTAAATAAGAAATACCTTCTTGCATATTTGAATCTTTTAATATTTCGGAAACAGCACTCTGGGAATCAGATAAAGGAAAGCCCACATCACGAACATTCCAGTTTTCATCTGTCAAAACTTTCCATGAACTCCAACCCCACCATCCATTAATCCTTCTTTCCCATTGAGTAATATCATTATAGCCAATTCTAATTTCCATAGGACGATCAAGAACTGCACAGTCAAAGTGAATGCAATAAGAATCACCATTATCATAAGATCCTCCAATATTCAAAGTAAATTGATCAACATTCACAAGATTTTCGGGCAAGAAATCATCTTCTCTAGAATAAGTAGTCCTAATTAAATAAGTTCCTCGTGACGGATTCCTCCATCTAAAACCTTCTTTATCATCTCCACCAAACCAAACATCATCAACTTCACTATCAACCAAATTACCATTTGAATTAATAATTTCTATTTTATACCTATCAACGATATTACTCTGGGCTCCAACTTCATAACCAAAATCAAAATATATATCATTTCCAGCAGGGGAATTATAAGATTCACCTTCTCTCGTTAGTTGATCATTAATAAACAAAAAGAAATCATAGTCTGCTACATCATCAGCTAAAACTCTATCAATAACATCTCCACCAGGAACAACGCCCTCTCCTTCTTCAACATCGCTAGTTACTACAATCTTCTGAGCCAAACTCTTGTAAATCTTACCAATCAAAGTATAGACTCTTGATTTAGACCCATCATCAGTTGAATACCTTGCAACATCTCTCAACTCACCCAACTTTGCTTTAATTTCATTATAAGGCCTCTCAATCAAATCTTCAACAAAAGTATCTCCTTTTTCAGCACCGCCAATAGCATTATTCAATCTCTCCTCAGATTCAGTTTCATTCCTATAACTTCCATTAAGATATCTCTCGATTGCTTCTCCCTTTATATCATCAACCAAAGCAGCTTTATTCCTATCATTAAAGCTCACA
Source organism: Candidatus Woesearchaeota archaeon (assembly GCA_964393215.1). GTDB lineage: Archaea > Nanobdellota > Nanobdellia > SCGC-AAA011-G17 > PNOQ01 > CAYFNK01. Next base: position 37,092 of record CAYMSW010000002.1, on the reverse strand, counting down.
GATTCGCTATCTAAATAACAATCACCCAAAGCCAATCCTTCTTCATTAACTCCACAGCTTCCAACCAACAACCATTTATCACCATAACCGTCTGGATCATTACCTGCACAAACTCTTACAATTCCAGAATCCAACAAACCATAATTAGAAGGAGTTGGCACACTACCTAATGAAGGAGTTGTTCTTGGATGCTCAGGTACACATTGCTCTTGCGTAGTTATATCACTTCTACCCAATTCATCTCGAACAAGTAAATCATTTATATGATTTGCAGAAAATGCACTTGTAATTTTTCCAAATCCACACTTAACTGTACCATCTATTTCAACACAAATTTCAGTAAAACCAGATTTAGCCTGAACAACTGCACTCACATCAGAATAATCACCCTTTTCTAAATTTTTCCTTCTGCTAACAAAGCCCTCATCCGCACCTGTAACATATACAAACTCACCAAGATTATTCTTCAAAAATACACTATATTTAATATCTCTATCTCTGCCAGCATAAATGTGATAATATATTCTATAAGTAGATGTTCCTACTTCCAAACCACCATCTTCCATTTCACTAAACCATGCAGTAAACTGCGGAGGACTTGTAGGATCAGTCAACTGACTCAAGAAATCTCCCCCACCAGGAACTTTTCCACCAATCGCAGCTTTACAGATTTCAGTTCCAATATCCTGACTACTTCTAGAAGTGAACGCAGCAAAAGAGCTTCTCGCATATTCACTAGTAAAGAACTTTGTAGAATCACTTAAAGATTGCCATGAAGCCCTCCACCTAGAATACTCTCCTCCTTCACTCCAGCTTGAACCCAAAAACTTACTAGAAAATGCATCGGATAATTTTCCAAATGCTCCAGAGATAGACAAAGCTTCTCTCCATAACATTTCACAAACATAAATACTAGTTATTTCATTACAAACACCAACATATTTCCCTTCAACTTTAGCAGTCTGCAAACAATCATGATATCCTTCAACAACAGATCTAATATTATCTAACCCAGCATGCACCCCAGAAACACAAATCGGAACAATATCTCCATTACCCCAACCAAGAACCAAACTTCCAATTATTCCAGTTTCAATAACATTACTTACTTTCCACCTTCCACCTAAATCAAATCTTGAAGCCGGACACATTACGGGATCACAAACGTTGAATAAAATCCTACAATCACTTTCGGGCATATGATACAAACAACTTGACAATGGAGTAACATCTGTAACTCTTGATTTCAAATAACTTGCAGCATATCTTTCACCTTGCACCCAAACAGGATCACCTTCATTTGGATTCCTATCAATTCTCTGATAAGTTGCAATTATTCTCTGCTTCAACGTATTAAATTCAGGATCAAAATCAAGCTGACTTCTCGAAACAACAATTCTATCATCTTCTTCTCCCGTACCCTCTGCCAAATCAATATGTCTATCTTTTCCAACATTCCAAACTTCAAAACCATCATACTCTCCGCTTGCAGTATAATATACTCTGACATAATTTGCATGATTCAAATACTTCCATTTTTCATCGTCACTTTTTCCAAAAGGTGCCCTTTCTTTGTAAGGGAATATCCAAGGTTTCCTATCTCCATTGAATTGGACCTGTGGACGGCCGCTATAATCTCTAGAATAAACAGAAGATCCACCAACATATTCCACTATATAGAGCTCCCCACCTCCACTAGCATAAACAGTTCTACCATCAATACTAATAGGCCTATCTTCATCCCCATCAAAATTAACTACATCTAAATTGACACCAACACCATCATAATATCCTATGAAATCATCACCAGATCGAACAATATAATTCAACTGTTTTATATTATTAACAGAACCCGCATATCTACTATTCAAATAACTAACACTAGCAGCATCAGCATCACTAAGTTCCTCAAGACTTGTAATTGGTTGCTTGTTAAGTTTAGAATCTATAACTGCTCTAACATCTTCATCAGTGGCATCCTCTCCAAGATTACCAATTGCAGTATCAATCTCATCAAATAAGTCTCCACTGTTTTCCTCCAAAAATCTCCCAATGGCTTCATCAAAATCTTCTTCATCCTCAGTATACTTCTCAAGAACTAACTGATCAAAATCATCAATCGTGAGAGTAGTATAATTTTGCATCTGTCTCATTAAGGTTCTATCAATACCCAATTCATCTGCTATCTTATTTCTTGTAGCCTCATCCCCTAATCCCGCACTACTATCTTTCTTATAATTCCTTATTACTTCAACTGCGTCTCCCGCACCGTCTATATCATCTTCTATATTTTCCCCTTTATCTCTCAGACAATCATCGACAGAATCATACTCCCAAATTTCCATATCCATATTCTTCCTACATTCATTAGTCCAATCCTCAACAACTAACCTTCTGGCAGTAGGATCTTGTATGAATGAGTTCTTAACAGTCAATGCAAAGAATGTGTAAAAGCAAGTCGTCTTCCAAGCCTTTATCAACTTTCCAAGATCATCAAGAACATTTTCAATTTTGTCAAGTGTCTTCTTTGTTTTGTTTATTTTCCTATCAATTTGTTCAGGAGTCCATTCAATTAACCTCTTTTCAATTGGTAACGTAACTGTAAAATCAGAACTTCCATAAGATCTACTTGAACCAGGTAAAACAGTTACAATTGCATTCTCATGAGCATTAATATCTATAACTCTAACCAAATAACCATCAACAAGATTATCTCCAACAACTAACTCTTCAGTGCCCCTAGAAAATCCTCTAACTTTAATAACAACACTATCAGAACTAATGCTATCAACAACCCATTTTACTTCATCGTTGTCATCGTCCCTATACGTTAGAAGAGTTTGACCAACATAAAACTTATCGGAAACAACACTTCCTTCTGCAGTTCCAGTCACCTCAAAATTTACATAATCTCCTCTTTTTCCGTTTACATTGTCAACATAATCAGGAGCACTTCCTGCACATCCAAGACCATTATACATTCTTAATGCAGCATCCCACCCCCTATATGCTAAGTACTGATTTGCCACATGTGAACAAGAATCAGGAATCTTATCAGGATCTACTCCCTCTTGTCCAACTTCATCATATTTCTGTTTCAATAAAGTTAATCCTGCGGCCATATTACAGGTAATATCAAAAGGATATTTTCCATCACATTCAGTAATTGCACAAATACCTCTTCCATCTTCATGATTTGCATCATAACAACCAGGATGTGCTCTATCATTTATTTGCATTAACCCATAATCTGTACTTACAACTTCACCTTCATCATTAGTATTCTCATTCTTTATCACACTAACAGAATTATCACAATCATAAGGAGGGTTTCCCTCTTCACAGTGTTTAAATCGACTTTCATGCTCAACCAAACCAAGAGCTACATCAACAGGAATGTCTTTGCTCAAAGCAAATTGAGCAATTTTGTTCTGCAATTCTTCAACTGTATTTATTTCATCAACAGATGCACCACCATGAACCTCTGCAGTGAAATGAGATTTCTTATCTTCCAAATCTTCAATATCTTTCAAAAATACAGTAACTCCGTCCAAAGTTATGAACGCAGAACCACTTTCAATCTGTCTCTCCAAAATAGAAATAGTTTCACTATAATCTCCAGAGCTAATCAAATTGTAATAAGATATGGCCATCTGAGGAGCTTTCAATTCCATATAAGTCTCAGCAATGTTTTTGTAAATATCATCTCTTTCCTCACTACTTCCTCCATAATCCAAAGCAGCTTCAAACTCAAAGATTGCAGTACATGCTAATTTAGTCTTTTCAACTTGACTATTACTATCTTCAAAACTCTCAACCTCTTCATCCTTAACTAACTCAACATCAGTACAAGGATTGCCAAGAACAAAATTTCCGCTAGGTTTATGCTCTAAAACAACTCTATCTCCTCTTCTCTCAGGATCCTCACTCTTAAAAACAATTTTAGGACTAACAGCTCCATCATCAGAGCCAGGATAAATCTGGTGAATTTTCCAAGAGCTTCCCGTGAATGGAGACATTCCTTTTGCAACTCTGACATTATCTTTAACTATTCCATCTTTCTCAGTAACTAAAACAGCAATATTATTTGGACTTGTAGTACTTTCCAACTTAAACCTAGCAATCTTTCTCAAAAACGAAGGGCCGCCAGGCAAACTCCTCTCTTCTTCCTCACCCTTTCTCAAATCAAAGGGCAAACCAATCTTTCTCAAAGAACCATCATACAATTGGAATGTTGCTCTATTCGTACCAACCTCAACTAATCTCAAATATCCTCTTTCAGCCCAAAAGTCATAATTTCCATCTCCAACGTTTTTCAACCAAACATCTTCATTTGGTTCAGGACTTAATAACAAACTCTCGGCACCAAAAATTCCAAACTCACCAGTACCATCAATACCATACTTAGCTGTTAAATTCAAAACAATTTCCTCAGGAATTTTATCTTCAACAGCTTCCCTTCTAAGAATAATAATCATTGGACCCAAATCAATAACTCCATCTTTATTGAAAGAAACCTTATTTCCTCTTGGCAGAATATAAGAAACTCCACTAACTAAGTTCGAAGTAGAACCTCTTGTAAAAACATCAAAATATCTTAATTTTAAATCACCAAAGAAAGGAGCAGACTCTGGAGCATCTTCTCCAAACAAAAATGATCCCAACGTGAAGCCCTTCAAATCGACATTAACTTGATAATTTCTTGCCATAAATCTATCAGAGGTTAAAACAGGAATATTTGTATGATCAACACTTACAGAAATAACTTCTCCAAGATCGTGTGTATCTTCATCTGCAGAGTAAACACTTAGAGAACTAACTAATAAAACAATACCTAACACCAACATCAACTCTTTTTTCATGACAATTCTGGTCTCCTGAAATTACTATCTAAATGATATGAACTTATCTCATTAAATATATTTGTTAATTCTGAAACACTCGAAGGACTATCCTTAACAGCACCATAAACAGTTAATTCACCATGGCCACCCAAATTCAAAGCACTCCACTCAAACTCCGCACCACCAATTACAGCGTTCTCTAAATCATATTCCTCAATTTCCATATCGAAACATTTTTCTTCATTAAAGAACAATCCAGCAATGCCTTTTCTAGGAACACTGACACATTCTCTAAATGTACTTCCTTCTACACCAACATCAAATCCAGGATCTCCTGAGACGTAAGAAGTTATTTTATAATTTCCAGGCACTAACTTAATACTTTCAGAATCTTGATCAACAACTGCAATATATCCATTATCAACATTTTCAAACTGGAATGTAATTATTTCATCATCAACTTCATTAACGCTTCCACTCCTTAAATCAACCAATTTCACATTCAAATCCAAATCATAATACCTTGGTAATACTACACTAGATGAAGCATACTCATTCGTAGACAAAGTCTGCTCAGCAGAGAAGTAACCTTCCTTATCAACCAACAACTGCCCATTAAAGCAAGCAGGAGCCCCTCCTTCGTACATTCCATGCGAGCTAGTTTCTCCCAAATAACAAGTTGTTACAGAACATTGATAAGAAACTCTTGCACCTTCAACAGGATTTATATTTTCTGAATCAAACACACCGATTGAAACATCAACCGAAGGATTGTCACACATATTTTCCTTCATTTCAACACTATCTGTATAATCAACATATTCATACTCAGCAACTTTTGGCTGATTATCATCTAAAATAACCATTGTTGCAAATTGGAAGGTATATCCATTATCATCAACTAAACTAACCAAAACAGGATACTTAACATCATAAACGAAATGATAGTTGCTCATGCAGAAAAATGCATTCAAAAACTTACTAATTGTATGGGAACCCTGTGAAAGGGGATCACCGAGCATTAAATCTCCTCTTGAAGGAGTCACATCTATCTTAAATGGCCAATCAGTAACATAAGTAAATATTGAAGTGCTTCCATCTGGAGCATTAACATCAACAGTGAAGTAATCGTGAGGGTCATACAAAGCTATATTCTCACTATTCTTCAACCTCAAAGCACCAATATTTTCACTAGCAATAATTCTAAACTCATTAGCAACATCGTTTTTATTCCATATCTTCCTCTCACAACTCATTTCCAAATCAGAATACGGGACTTCCTCATAAACAACCATCATATCAAGAGTTCTTTCTTCAAGAAAGTTTTCATCCATCTCATTTTCGTAAATATCTAATGAAGCTTCATAAAATTCACCTAAAGGAACATCAATCTTAACTAAGTGTTTCTCCATTGTTCTAGTTACATCTTCAAAAGCAACATACATTGGAGCATTAACAACAACTTCAACGTGTTTATCCTGTATTCTCACATCAGAACTAACAGAATCAGGAATTTCAATTTCAAAGCCTTGATTTATATAATATCCAAGCTCATAATAACAATCGGAAAAAGTATCGTCCAAATATCCAGCAATTGCCAATTCCATCTCTTCCTTGGTAGGTATTTGCTCTTGTTGTATCCCATTTGCACTTTCATAGAACCAATATGCAGTTTCCATGCCAGGAACAACCTCTAAAGAGTTTGAAAATGGATTATTTATAGATCTAGGCAATATATCTGCAGGCACATCTAAATAACCACCGCGTGAACTCAAAGTATCAACAGCAGTTCTAGATTTTAGTTCTAAACAGTCATCCATATACCCTTTCACAGGAGCTAATTGCTCTGGAACAACAGCCTTCTGCATTTCTCTATCAAACCCTGATTTAAGAGAGCCAGTACTCAACATAAATAGAAAAACGAATACTGCTAAAATGATAATCCCCACAATAACAAAAGCTGTTACTTGTCCTCTTTTTTGCATAACAAAAACTCCCTTTTTAGCTATATAAATGTTTTGTAAAAAAACTGAGTGAGCCTTGGGAGAATCGAACTCCCGACCTCCACCACGTCAAGGTGACGTCATACCACTAGACCAAAGGCTCGTACAAAAAACAGGTAAAATCGCATTTAAAAAACTAACTTTATTTCTTCCTTAGAACTTCTTTCAACTCTTTCTTACTTGGTGGCCCATCTTCCTCTTTTTTGCCTTTCTTAGAAGACCTTTTCTTAACACTCTTCTTACGTCCCTTTATACCATACCAAAGGGAAGTAACAATAATAATAACTGCTGCACCAATTGAGACAAAAACAACTACCAAATTTTCCTTAAATAACTTCGGAAAACCCTTAAAGAACAAAACCAAATCTTCTTTAGACCACTCAACAATCCCGCCTGCAAAAGTGGCAAAACCAGTAATCAAATTACCAGTCCAACCCTCTGTTTCATTCAAAGTAGTTGTATTTGTCTGATTTATATTGATAGTTAAGTTAGAATCAGATTCTTCCTCATCGTCGTCAGTTGAAGTATCTGTGGTTGTAGTGGTTGTAGTACTAGATGTAGTGGTTGTATCATCATCGTCATCATCATCGTCATCATCATCGTCAGAAGCAGTATAATTCACAGTCAAACTATAAACAAAGGAGTTGTTTGTTTGGCCATATATATCAGTACAATTAATGGACCAAGTGTAATCATTATTGCTTATCGATTCTTTTTCAAAGTACTGTGTGCTACCCTTTGTTACGGAACTATTAGTACTTTCTACAGATGCACCCCAAATAAAACTACAATTTGAAATATCTCCTAAGCTGGTAACAACATACCCAAAAGTAACATCCTCGTCGCTAGAAACAGTATTATTATCGGGGGAACTCAAACTAATGGCTGGTGCCAAAACAGGTTCATAACCGACAGTAACATTATACAACAAAGGAGACGTGGTTGAATCAGCAGTAGAAAAATTAGCCCTGTATTGGAAATACCTATTATTAGTAATATCTAAACTCTCTAAATTAGAATCTGTATAAGCACCAGAAAAATTACTGTCATTACAATTACTATTCTCACAAGATTTCACTTGTAAAGTCAGATTACCTAATGAATTATTCACACTTTCATTCCAACTAATATTATACCACTTAGAAGCCATACCGGAATCCAAAACACCAGAAGTGTACGTACCATTGTTATAAGTAAGATCTAATTGAACATAGTTTCCAGTATCATTGTAAAATGTTTGAGAATAAGTTCCATTGTCAAATCCAGACTGATCTTCTATTGAGAATGTAGCAAGACCTGTGAAACCCTCGGGACCATAGAATATTAAATATGCAATAAAAATAAGCCCAACTAGGTTTACTGCAATAACTAAAGAATTGTGTATCGCCTTCTTTTTATCCCTCATTATAAAATATTTATTTAACAAATCCTATTTAAATTTTTTGCCTCTCTTCCTTTTTACAATTTTTTTCTTTTTTCCCTTTCCTTTCATTAACCAGAAGTACAACACAAGCAAACCAACGAAGAATACTACAAAAATAACTAGTCTGACAATATTATTTCCAGCAAATTCACCAAGTTTATCTGTGAAGGTGGCAAAACCAGTTAACAAATTATTTCCAGCTTGCTGGCTTTCATTTCCAGATTCTTCCTCAGGTATAGTAATATTCAAAAATACAGTATCTACATCACCATCTTCCTCATCTTCTTCTATAGTAACAGTTGTGGTACCACTAGTACCACCAGTACTACCTCCTGTATTTCCACCGGTGGACCCTCCCGTCGGGTCATCACCAGTAGGCTCAGTATAATCAACAGTAACAATCCAAGTTGAACTCGAATTAACATTACTCTCAGAATCAGTACAAGAAATTGACCAGTTATAATCCCCATCATCCATAGAAGTCTTAGAAAATGTTTGTTCGGTGTCTTTAGAAATACTAGAATCTGTACTATCAACGGCTCCATTCAAAATGAAATCACAGCTTGAAACATTGATAACGCTTGTAACGTTATATGAAAAAGTAACATCATCATCCGTAGATGTAGATTCATTAACAGGAGATATCAATTCCACTGTTGGTTGATAAACTGTAGTATAATCCACAATTAAGCTCCAAACTTCAGAAGTATTCACTTGACTATTTCCGTCAGTACAATTTATATTCCAATTATACGCCGCATTACTCAAAGTACTACTAAATGTCTGCGTTGTATCCTTTGTAATTGAATTATCAGTACTACTTATTGCACCATCCAAAACCAAGCTACAACTTGAAATGGACAAATCACTAGAAACACTATAAGAGAAAGTTACATTTTCATTATCAGATGTTGAGCTATCTGCAGGGGAAACCAAAGTTATCGAAGGAGCATCATAGTCAACAATAGTATAATCAACAGAGAAACCGCTCAATTCAGAACTTACGTTTATTTCCTCGCTTGAAAAAATTGCTCTATATTGGAAGTATCTTGCATCACTCAAACTTAAAATCTCTCCAGAAGGATCAGTATAACTACCAGAAAATTCTGCATCACTACAATCGATATTGTCACAAGACTTAACTTCAAGAGTTAAATCATTTGAGAAAGTATCTGCTGCGGCACCAAACACATTTCCATTTCCACCATTTGGATCAGTAGCAACCTTTGTCCAAGTAGTTCCAGAATTATTTGACATCCAAACATATTCATCACCTTCAAAGATGTATAAATTATCGTCATTATCCACAATCATAACTTGCGCACTCTGAGTTTCTCCACCATTAAAATCATCATTAACAAGAGTCCAATTCAATCCAAAGTCAGTAGATTGCCAGACATCCTGATTATGAACTATGTATAAATTATCAGAACTGTCCACAGTCATATCGGAAGCACCATTTGAAACTCCTCCATTATAATCGTCCTTAGACAAACTCCAACTTAAACCACCATCGGAAGAATTCCAAACATCAGCCTGATTATCAACTGCATAAAAATTATTATTACTATCAACAGCAGAACCAGGAGTATCACCGTTACCACCATTTATATCGATAGACAATTTGCTCCAATCAGTTCCAGAATTGCTAGAATTCCATAATTCTTCATCACCCTCAATTATATACAAATTATCGGAAGAATCAACAAACATAGTTTTTGCATTATTAGATTCCCCTCCATTATAATTATCATTCATTAAAGTCCAGCTATCTCCATTGTCTGTAGATTGCCAAATATCTTGCCCGTGAACAATATACAAATATCCATTTGAATCAATAACCATATCTGTAGCACCATTTCCATTTCCACCATTATAATCATCTTTTATCAAATTCCAATTAGAACCAGTGTCAACAGATTTCCAAACATCTGCAGACCCATCAACAAAAAATAGTCTAACATTAGTGCCAGAAACAGTTTCAACCCAACTCATATTGTCCCAAGAAGAACCGCTCGTAGCATCGTAGACTCCAGAAACATAAGTTCCAGACACATTTTCTCCAGCTAACCCAACATGATCTGTATTCCAAGCAGTATTATTATACGTTCCCAAATCAAAATCAGTTTGATCATCACTAGTAAAAACAGCAAATCCTGTGAAAATTTCAGGGCCAAAATAGAAAATAGAAAAAATAAATGCAATACCTACAACAAAAATGAAAACATACAGAACTCTCTCTAAGATCACCCTATCTTTTTTCCTCTCAAACATACAGAAATAATCTAATTATCATTATTTAAAGTTTTTGGGTTTTTTCCCTTTTCTTCAAATATCTAACTTCAAAAGTATCAACAGGATATATCTTTTTCAATTTCTCTTTAATATCCTTTTGTAAGCCATAATTTATTACAGAATCAAAAACATCTGCAGAGTTTTTCTTACTTATTTCAGAACTTACCAAATCAACGGAAGTATTGTTAATAACTTTTGAAACTCCATTTGGAACTTTATTCCTTGTAACAATCACATACTTAATTAAAAGCTCACCATCTTTCGACTTCAAAACTTTAGAAATATCTATTTTTGTCTTACCTTTTCTAGCCATCCTCTTAATAGAAACAGGCAACAAATTATACAGCACCAAATCAGCTATACCATTATCTTCTTTTACTTCTTTAACTTCAAAAGTTAATCTAACATTAGGATTTCTAGTTTTAGCAACAGCCATCATGTTAACTCTAACTCTTCTTCCAACCAACTCATCCTTACTAGAAAGATAACATTCTCCCAATTCCTTCTTTCCAAAATCAGCAGGAGCTAGAATGGAGAACCATGACTTCTTCTTTCTCTTCTTCACAAGCTGTGTTTTTCTTTTCTTCTGTGCCATTTTAACTTTCAACTAACAATTTTGCCTTATTTTTATCATACTTCCAATTCTTTGGTAATCTTCCAGAACTTTTGTAATATCTAATCAATCTATTAATCTTGCTTTCAGTTAATTGCAAACCTCTCTTTGCAGTTTTATCTTGTTTATTTGATTCTAAATGCTTTAAAACATCAATCTGTCTAACTATCAATGAAGATAAATCTTCAGGAATTTCATATGCAACTTTATTTTTCTCAAGAATTTTTGTTACACTTTTCTTTGTAATAAGTTTAACATCAGGAATTCCGTATGAATCTCTCAAAACCAAACCTATTTTTGATGGTTTCAATCCAGTCTTAGATAATTTCAATACCAAACTTTCTATTTCAGCAGGCTTGTATCTAACCCAAGCTACACTTTTCTTCTCTAAAGGTTTTGAACTACCGCTCTTTCCCTTGTTTCTTGAATACATCCTTGCCATCTTTTCAAAATAAGTTATCTTCAGGTATAAGTAAGCATAAACCAACTTATCCTATAGAACTTGTTGAAAATAGATTATTTATAAGTCTTTTTGTTTGATGAACTGGAAAGGTTTATATACTGAAAGTTAAGAAAAAACACCACGATGAAAAAAACAACTTCACCCTACATATTAGTAAAGAACTCCAGCATCCATAGAAAAGGAGTTTTTGCAAAAAAAGATATTCCTAAAGATACTAAAATCATAGAATATGTGGGGGAAAAAATATCAAGAGCAGAAGCAGACAGAAGAGGCGAAGAAGTTTTAGAAAAATCAAAGAATCACACAGTAAACGGAGGAGTATATATATTTGAACTAAATAAAAGACAAGATATAGATGGAAATGTCCCATACAATACCGCAAAATGGATTAATCATTCTTGCGATCCAAATTGTGAAGTAGACATAATAAGAGGACACATTTGGGTTATTTCTCTAAAAAACATAAAAAAAGGTGAAGAACTAACCTACAATTACGGATATGATTTAGAAAATTATGAAGAACATTCATGTAAATGCGGTACTAAAAGATGTGTTGGCTACATCGCCGCAGAAGAAGATTGGCCAAAACTTAAAAGAAAATTAAAATGAAAATAGGATTCATTGGCGCCGGAAATATGGCAACTGCCATAATAAAAGGATTAATAGAAAAACAAATCTGCAGTAACAAAGATATAATTGCATCAGACATTATCCCAGAACTTCTAAAACAAAGAGAAGAAGAGCTAAATATTAATACAACAAACGACAACAAAGAAGTTGTAAAAGATTCAGAAATAATATTCCTTTCAGTTAAGCCACAAATTATTAACACAATTCTTACAGAAATAAAAGAAGAAGTGAACGACAAAATAGTAATTTCAATAGCAGCAGGAATAAAAATTTCTCAAATTGAATCCATCTTAGAAAATAAAAAAATAGTAAGAGTAATGCCAAATACTCCTGCTTTGGTTGGGGAAGCAGCTATGGGGTTTGCCCCAAATAAAAATCTAAACGAAGAAGAAACAAAAATAGTAGAAGACATGCTAAATTCAACAGGAAAGGCATTAAAACTTGAAGAACAGTTTTTGGATGCAGTAACAGGACTTTCTGGCTCAGGACCTGCTTTTGTAGCAAGCCTAATAGAAGCATTCACAGAGGCAGGAATTCAAAACGGGTTGAAAAAAGAAGTTGCACACGAACTAAGTCTAAAAACATTTCAAGGAACTGCAAAATTACTTCTAGAAAAAAACTTAGAACCAAATAAATTAATAGAAATGGTAAGTTCTCCAAACGGAACAACGATTGCAGGAATGGAGATCTTGGAAAATTCAAATTTGAAAGAAATAATAAACAAAACAATAACAAAAGCAACAGAGCGAAGCAAAGAATTAAGTAAAGAATAAATTATTATCTTTCAAGTATTTTCTCACTTTCTCTCAAATCAACCAAAGTGCTTGGTTCTCCATTCAAAATTCCATCTTCAATAACATAATCAACTTTACTTTCAATTTCTTTATTTATTTCATCAATTTTAGTAATATGTTTCTCCCCAGCAATATTAACAGAAGTTGTTACAAAAAGAATATTATTTTCAACTAAAAGTTCACAAAACCAATTTTTTGGAATCCTAACTCCAACCGAATCCAAACCTCCAACCAAGTCTTTCTTACATTTCAAATCTTTTTTAAGTTTTAAAATCAAAGTGTAAGGACCCGGCAAATATTTATCGACCAATTTTTCATCAATTTCACAATTATCCAAAATCCAAGTTTTTGAAGCAATAACTGAAAATGGTTTTCCATCTCTCTTCTTTATCTCTCTTATTTTTTCGATAGAATTACAATTATTTATATCACAACCAATTCCATAAATAGTATCTGTTGGATAAACAAAAATCTTGCCTTTCTTTATTTCTTCAACATAAAAATCCAACTTTTCAAGGAATTCTTCTCTATTCATTTTAAGAATAGTCCTGCCAGGATTCGAACCTGGGTCGCCTGGACCAAAACCAGACATGCTGGGCCACTACACTACAGGACTGTAGAAAAACAAGCAATTATTCAGCTTAAAAAAGTTTTTATTTAGGTTTTCTGACCGTACTATCCAAACGCATAATAACTCCATCTAAATATTTAGTATCTCCCAAAACATGTTCTGCAAGTTCGAGAACATATCCAGCACACTCCAAAGGAAGATCTACATCAACAAAGTTATGGATTGCAGTGGGGTGGTGATTATTTCTAAACTCCCTGTGATAAATAATATAGTCAGCAGTCTCCAAGAAAACATGATCAATTCTGTCAGGTTTAGCTTTACCAAGGAACATTAAAGCATACCCCATAACATCAGAAAATCTATAAAATAATTCCTCTTTACCTGGCAAAGTATCTCTCACATTAATCAACCTTTCTGCCAATTCTCCGGAAGTAATATCAGAATCCATTTTCACACAATCTCAGAATAACCAATTAATCTCCAACGAGAACCAATATTTCTAGAAATAGTCACTCTATCGTCCTTGGAAGCACAGACAGGGATCTTCAAATTAATCTCAATTTCATCTTTCTTAACAGAACTAACCGCACCAACAGTTGCAGAAGCGTTAACGTTCAACATTAAAGGCTCACCAATTTTCACGGCCTCAACTTTCAATTCTTCAGTAGAACCAACAACTCTATCTAATAAATGTAATCTCAACCTCAATTTGTTCCAAACCTCTGGCATCTTACCATGCAAACCCAAAACATTTCCAGTTAAATTATTAGACTTAACTATGGATGGATCTAACTCAGTCAAAATACCAACCGAACCACCGGGATTAAGTTCACCAACATCAACACCACCAATATTCATTCCAATAATTTTAGTTTGAACAGGTTCCCAAGTTGCTCTGCCATGTTTCTCTTTCTTCAATCCAGGTTTTATTTCGATCTTCTGACCTTTCAACAAAATACCTTGCTTCAAAGCACCACCAAGAACACCACCAACAATATTCTTTATAGGGACTCCAGGTTTGTTCACATCAAAAGATCTTGCAATGTAAAACAAAGGATCAACATTTTTCTTTCTCTCAGGGGTTTTGAAATTCTCTTGAATAGTTTTTATCAAAATATCAATATTAGCATTGTGCTGTGCACTGACAGGAATTATCGGAACACTTTCAGCTATAGTTCCTTTCAAGAATTTTTTTATGTCATTATAATTATTTATCAAGGCATCTTTCTCAACCAAATCAATTTTATTTTGTACAACAATTATATTTTTTATTCCTAAAATTTCTAAGGCCATTAAATGCTCTCTGGTTTGTGGTTGCGGACATGGCTCAGTTGCACTTACCAAAAGTAAAGCAGAATCTATAATTGCAGCACCACTCAACATAGTTGCCATTAAAGTTTCGTGACCAGGAGAATCAATAAAACTAACTTTCCTTAATGGAATCCCTTTTCCCTTACATTCCTTACATTTTTCATTTGGACTGTAGGCTTCTGGTTCTCCACATTTAGAACATTTGTAAAAAGTAGAATCAGCATAACCTAACTTTATTGTTATTCCTCTTTTCTTTTCCTCAGAATGAACATCAGCCCATCTTCCAGTTAGAGCTTGAGTTAAAGTTGTTTTACCATGATCTACATGACCAATCATTCCGATGTTGATTTCGGGTATGAGTTCACTTTTCTTTGTAGATTTAGCACTAACCATAATAAATGCTCCAATATTTCAATTTATAAATATATCTTTTACTAAAAAAGCAATATTTAAAAGAGGGAGAATCTCTAAACTGAACAAATACCGTGATAATATGGAAAATTACTATTTATGGAATACATGGTCCATCAACAGCATATTTCATTTTTTAATCCCTTTCAACATTGGATTTATCTTAAAAGGTGGATGGAAAAAATATGGTATCCCAATTGTATTGCTTTTCGAGTTTATAGAAAACTTTTCAGGATTCACATTAATTTTGTGGAATTGGGAAATATTTTCACCAGAACCTCTAATAAATATAATTAGTGATATTATAATAGGAATACTAAGTTTATATTTAGGATACAAATTTAGACTAAGATTTAAAGATAAAAAGAAACCTCAATCAAGATCTAAATCCACTAAAAGAGGAAAGTGATCAGAATATTTTATTCCGCCTTTCAAAGTTTTATTGTTCTTAAAACCAACTCCTTTGCTAACCAAAATATGATCTAATTGATTCTTCGTACTACGATGAGTTGCCTTACCAGAAAATAAATTATTCAATTTATATTTATTATAAAATCTTTTGAAACTTTCCTCCTCATCTATCTTATAATCTTTAGATTTAAAATTAAATAAAAATCCAACAAACCAATTAAGTGAAGGAGTTCCAAAATCGTTAAAATCTCCACAAATAATTCTTTTCCCTACCTTCCCTTCCTTCCTCAAAATTTTAATTAACTGTTTCCTTCTAACAGAAGGATCAGCAGCAAAACTTAAATGGCAATTAACTAACTTAATCTTATTATTTTTATAATGAAGTACTACTTTTTGTCCCTCAAGAGATTCTTTAAGGTGGACCAATTTTTTTATTATATTCCTAGCAGCCACCCTCAAAGGAAATTTTTTTGCAGTATACTTAATACCTTTCCTAACTCCAACAACAAGAAGACTATCTTTCTGATCCTTCTTATCTAAACTAACAGTATTACAATCTTTGGCATGTACAAAACTATAATCTTTCTGATTCAAAAGAGGCAAAGAATCTTCAGGAAATTCTTGCAAACAAATAACATCTGGTTTATACCCAAAAATATATTTCAAACTAGATTTAATCTTTTCATTTTTATTGAGAATATTCCAAGTTACAACTCTCATAAAAGAATTAGAAGTTTATACAATTATAAATGTTTCTAGCTCTTAGGATTTTCCTCTTTCTTTTCTTCTGGCTTGCTTTCTTCTTTCTTTGGCTCTTCCTTAACTTCTTCCTTAGGAGCCTCTTCCTCTGCAGGAGCTTCAGGATTAAATATTTTATCTAAAGTATCCTTTCCAGCCTTCTCAACTTTAACATTTATTTGTTTTATATCATCGCCTATTAAATTACTATGAACTGTTTTCTTCTGCTTAACACCTTTATCTTTAGGTTTTGCACCAACACCAGAAACAACTAAAGGTTTCTTCCTTCCAAGTCCAGTAACATCTTTTCTTATTGGAAAACCCCCATCATCCGATCCACCAGTTATTTTTAATTCATAACCTTTCAAACCAAAAGAATCTCCTTTAACAATATCTCCAACTTTCTTATTCTCAAAAATAGCAGCTTCAGCATCAGCTACTTCTTTCTTGTAACTCTTTCCATCCTTACAATTTATTGTCAATACGAATTTTGCCATCTTAAACTCCCCACGTAGGGTTATCTTTCCTCTTTAATTCAGCTATCTCTTTGAGTGCTTGAATTTCATCTTCCTTTAAATACTTTTTCAATTTCTTCAATTTCCTGAAATCTGCCTCAGGAACGTCTGAATACAGTATATCTTCCTCTTTTAACTGTCTTCCACACATAATTCCAGGTAAAGATACGGCAACTTCCTTGCCTCTTTCTACCTCACCAATGCTCTTTCCAGAGTCTTGAATTTCCTTCAAATCACATAATTTCTTTCCATCTTTCATCAAAGGAGTATTTGCCCTCAAAGTTCCTTCCAAAACTTCCACACCAACAACTGCAGGGTTAGAGATTCTAAAAATGTGATTCTTCATAACTTGAATTTTGAACGGTTTAACCAATCCTTCCAAATCTTTTTCTTCCAAAGCCCTACCAAAATTCTCAACATAATCTACAACATCATCAATTATTTTGTAAATAATATCATTTGTAATTATTTTTACTTCTTTAGTTTCTTCCAAAACTTTTACATTAAAACCAACTATAACTTTGTTCAAATCATTCAACTCAGAACAAGCTTCTGCTATATCTTGTTTATTTATCGCACCAACTTTCGCCTTCTTAATTTTAATATCCTTATCTCTTAACAATGCAGTTAAAGCTTCCAAAGAACCCAGAGTATCTGCTTTTACAATTATACCTTCATTATCAGTTTCAATTTGTACTTCTTCTATTTCAGATTTTAATTCTTCTCTAACTTGTTCTTCATTTTCATTACAAACTCTGATTGGCATCCCGGGAACAGCATTATCCAAATCAGCAGCAGAAATTTTTACAGCAGCTGCAGCATTAACTTCTTTTTGCTCAACAACTTTTCCCTTGTCTAAATTAAATAAACACTTAATCTTAGTTTTTATTGGATCTCCATCAGCAACACCAATCAAAATACTATCATTAACTTTTATACTTCCATCATAAATTATTGCATCTAAAACTTTTCCAACACCTTTTTCTTCACAAACTTCTAAAATAGTTCCTTTAGCTTGACCTTCAACATTTATTTTCAAAGATTCTTCTAAATATTTTTGAGCCAAACCGCTAAGAATCATAAGCAATTCAGGAAAACCCTCACCAGTTTTTGCAGAAATAGGAATGATAGCAACTTTCTTTGTATAATCATCAACTCTATCAAATCTATCTGAGTTTATTCCATGTGCAGAAATTGCGGCAACAATCTCATACAACTTTCTTTCAAAATGTAAACGAACATCTTCAGACTGCTCAGAAATATTTTTTATAATTGGCATATCAGGATTTGGTCTCCAGCCTGTTAACATATCAATTTTATTTACAGCAATTACAAATGGAGTTTTAGAGTTCTTCAAAATATCAATTACTTCTCTAGTTTGTGGTTTCTCACCATCATTAATATCAACAACAACAATAGCAATATCAGCAATGCTTCCACCTCTTTTCCTTAAAGTTGTAAAAGCTTCGTGACCAGGACTATCAATGAACAACAAACCAGGAATAGTCAAATCAACACCAACCTTGCCTATCAAATCACCACTAATTTCTTTTATTTTATCCAAGGAAATTAGATAAGCAGAAATAGCTTGAGTTAAACAACCACTTTCTTTTGAAGCAACAGAGCTCTCTCTAATTTTATCTAAAATAGAAGTCTTTCCATGATCCACATGTGCCAAAAGCACACAAATTGGGTGCCTTATCATTTTCCATGTTTTCCTAAAGAAAAGCCTAGAATTTACTTTAAAAACCTTTCCAAAACACAAAACCCAAGCTTTAAAAGATTACCCATATTTCTGAAAACCCGCAATGTACAATGTTAACTCGAACAGAATTAAGAAAATATGTACCGGAAGCATCAGAAGAAGATG
>CAYMSW010000002.1:0-18190 GCA_964393215.1 Candidatus Woesearchaeota archaeon | reverse complement strand
AGTAAAGCAAGAGTATTAGGAAGGTTAACTAGACAAAAGTATGGAAGCAAGATAGAAAGTATTCTAAAATTCTGTCTAGAAGACTGCTTAGATTCTACAAATGGAACAACTAGGATAACTGGTGGGCTTTTTGCAAAACACCCTGTTTCTATGGCAATCAAGTCCTATGAATATCCTGTTTCTTGGATGCTTAGAGCACAAATAATTTGCCACGATAATATTGAAGAAAAAGTAGATAAAACAATGGCTGAAAATTATCCTGACTTACCAAGAGAAGAAAGAAACACAGTAAGAACTCAACTGAGAAGAGAATATTTAGAAGATTTTGGAAAAAGGCTAACTGATTTTGTTATTGGAAATGAAATGGGAAAATATACAAGAAATGTTGCCCAAATAGTAAGTGGATTAGATATGGTTTCAAGATTTAGAACAGAAAATCAAACATATTATGGTTACACTGAAAGCATTTTTTCTGAAAGACTAAGTACAAGAGGAAGAAGATCAGATAAGAAAGATAGAGAAGGAGCTATTATTGTTAAATTATTTGATATGCCAGACAATACAGAATCTCTATTTGAAGAAGGAAGAATGCCTAACTTAGAAAGGCTAGAAAGAACTTTCGCACGATTGGTAAGAAATTATAGAGAAGGAGACGTAAAAAGGGTAAGAGGAAGTACTAAAGAGCCAAATCTTGGAAAATCTATCGATAGAGAGGGAAGACTTAGAAGAGTATACAAAAATATTTACTTCTTTCACAATACAAGGGAGTACCTAAGAACTGCTGTAGACAGCAGCGAAATAAGAATCATAAGACCTTTATTGGCTGAAGCAACAAACGTAACTCTTCAACAGGCAAGATTAGATAGGGAGATGTTAAGAGTTTATTCTGAATTAGGTCCGGAAGAAATATCTATTTGGGATAAAGAGCTTGATTATTACGATATAACAAAAAATGGTTTTTCAAGTGTGACTGAAAGGGGGGAAGAACCAATATCGGAATTAGATAGATATAGAAGACTTGACGGTATTATAAATGAACACACAGAAAGAATAGAGCAACAAGGAAGGAGAAGAGAACTAACAAGCACGAGGACTGAAGAAGAATTCTACATTAATTTTATAGCATTCACAAGAGTTTTAGAAAAAATGAGTGATGACGATGATTATAGAATTGGTGGCCTAGAACGGAGAGTAAACTAAGTTCCTTTCTTATGAACCAACAAATCATTACCTTCAAAAACAGCTTCTAAATCTTGAGCATTAAAACCATCATTTCTTCCAAGAAGAGTGGCCAACCAATTTAATTTTTCTAAAGAAAAATCCATTGCAGAAGTTCTGTAATCTTCATCATCTTTCTCAACAACATAGGATTCAGAAAAAGAAGCAGTAATATGTCCAAGTCTCTGAGTACTGTACAAAGCACTAATCCTTCTAGCGTCCCCATTATTTATTGGATCGTCCCCTGTAATCTTTGGAATAACCCTAATTGGCATATGATAATCTCTAAAAGTTTTGACAAGTCCACTGGCAACACCTTCCCAGCCACCGTAATAATCAATATCTTGAACTTTAACCTTACTCATTTTTTGCCCACTTAAAATTCACCGCTTTTCTTTTAAGTTTAAGCATATTCTTCTCACATTTCATAGAACAAAAATTCATAATCTTTCCAACTTTAGAAACAACTATCTTTCCAGTTCCCTTTTCAATTTCCTTGCTACAAAAAGAACATCTGACCATTTTATCTTGATTTTCCTGAAAGCTTTCTTGCTTCTATTTCAGTTTCTCTTAACATCAAAAGGTCACCAACTTTCACGGCACCTTTCACATTTCTTCTAAGAACTTTTCCTTTATCACGACCATCAAGAACTTTGCATCTAATTTGGGTAACTTCTCCCTTCATTCCAGTTCTACCAACTATATCCTCAACCCTAGCGGGAACCGCAGTGCTAAAGACTTGTTGCTTAGAATCTTTCTTATCTACTTTTTTCCTTTCAGCCATTTGACAAACTCTTGATTAAGTTCTTTGCATCACCCTCAACAGTTATTGAAACTGCAGAAGTACCAACCATCAAACCAGCAGCGCTTCCTAAGTCATCCTTGCTAGGAACCTCAACATAAGGAATGCCTTTCTCTTTGCACAATGGTTGCAAATGCATTATAACTTCTTTTGGAGAAACATCTTGAGCAGCTACAACAAGCTTTGCAGCACCTCTCTCAGCAGACTTTGTAACTTCGTTGGTGCCTTTCTTTATCTTACCGCTCTTCCTCGCTAACTCAATAGCTTCATAAGCATCATTTGCATTGTTTTTTTGATCTTCAGCCATTTTTACCTCGTATGATTAATATCTTAAAACCAAGAAAAATCATCGCTTTATAAATCTTTCTTTAGAATTCAAATATACCCTAATTTGCCATGGTTTGTAATGGGGCCACCCATGGTACCCACAGATGGAAATAATCCTTGAATTTTTTATCCTTTCAGCAAATGTCTTCTCAATTTCATACTTAAACAATCTATCATGTCTAGCTAAAATCAAAGTTGTGGGACTCCTTATTTTTTTCATCCTATCGGTATAATCCTTCTTATAATTCAAATCTACTACTTTCCAAAAATTATCATTCGTCAAATTCCTAATCATATTTTTAAAATGTGCATTAAACAAACTCAAAGTTATAATGGGGTTAATAAAAAATCCAAACAGGGAAATAGCAACCAACATTGAAAACAACTTAAACTTACTTTTATAATGAACCAAACCGGCAGGTTCAGTTAATATCAATTCTTTAACTTTATGTTTCGACGCGTAATCAATAGCAGTTAGACATCCTGCAGAATGTGCAAAAATAGTAGGATTCTTTATCTTTAACTTCTTCATAAACTCTCCTAAAATATCAGACATATTTGGAACAGAAATAAACTTATCAGGAATATCGGATTTTCCATACATTGGTAAATCAATCGCATAGACAGTATAATATCTCTTTAAAATATCAATCAAACCAGGATAACATGAAGAATCACCTAAAACTCCATGTATTATGATGAGGGGATCTTTAGTTCCTTTCTTAATATAATTTATATTAATATCTTGAATAGTAACTTGCGGCATAACTTAAATTTGAATTAATTTATTTATAAAACTACTTATGACAATAAATAAAATCGTAAGTTTCTCCCTTACTCTCTAGCTTCGCAAAGAAATTCCTTTCGAACTGAACAATCTCACCAACCTTTACATTTCTCAAATCGTGTTCACAATAACCATAAACCATTTCCCCATCAGCCATCAAAACCTTAACTTTAACCAAATCATTACCACCAGGCAACCAGTGCAACATTTTAGCATTTAAATTTCCATCAATTTCCTTAGAAACAAATTCTTTATTTTTGAAATTAAATAAATGCATGAATCTATAATTCACATCTTTCTGCAATTCATCTTGAACATAAAAATATCCATCCTTGGTTTCTAAAGTTCTGTAACCAAACTCCAAATGATCAGGATGCAAAGGAATTTTCACTTTTTCATCGGGAGTCTTTTCAATCTTAATTCTCTTAGGATCTTCAACAAAGAAATATCTTTTAATTTTATCATCAATAATTTCCCTATTAAACGAAGCCAAAGCTTCCATAGAAACGTTTACATCTGCCTTTCTAATTCCGGCCTTAGTTATGAACTTAATAATCGCATCAGATTCAAAACCTCTACGTTTCAAAGACCTAATTGTTCCCAATCTTGGATCGTCCCAATCACTTATTTCACCTAAGTCAATCAAATCCCTAGACTCGGAAGTACTCTTTACACCACCAACCAATAATTTTCCATGATAAATTGTTTCAGGATATTTCCACTCAAAATAATCATAGATATATTTCTGTCTATCATCAGAATCTCTCAAATCAATTCCTCTCAAAATATGACTAACCTTGAATTCATGATCATCAATTGCGGAAGCAAAGTTCAAAAGAGGCCAAACTCTTTCCTTGCTATTTATTGGATGTTTGTGATTATCAACTATTCTGAAAGCGGCCCAGTCCCTAATAGCAGGATTGGGATTCTTCAAATCAGTTTTTATTCTCAGAACAGCCTCACCTTGCTTATACTCTGTGAACATCTTCTTCCATCTTTCACTTTGATACTTATCATAACATTCACACTTCTCACCCTTCCTCAATAATTCTCTTTTCTTTTCTGTATCGCATGTACAAACGTACGCCTTATTCATATTGATTAATTTCTGAGCGTATTTGTAATATTTCTTCAACCTCTTACTCTGTATAACAACTTTATTCGGTTTAACGCCTAACCATTTCAAATCCTCTCTGAACCATTTGTAAGCTTCTTTGATTGGCGGCTTTACTTTCGGATCTGTGTCATCAAACCTCAAAATATACTTGCCGCCATATTTCTTAGCAATAAACCAATTCCACAAAGCAGGTCTACAATGCCCCAAAGAAATCGGACCGTTCGGGTTTGGAGCAAACCTCACAACCAATTTACCAGTATTTTTCAACTCAGGAATCTTATCTTTTTCTTCTTTAACTACGACTTCAAATTCACCCAACTCTTTAAGCTTATTTTTCTGCCTTTCTAAGTCCCAAGAATTGATATCATTAACAAGTCCTTTAACTTCCTCGGACAATTCCTTGACTTTCTCCTTATATTCTGGATGAACAGACAAAACTTTGCTAATTACAGAACCAACTTGCGCTTTACCGCCATGATTTACAGCATTATCAAGAACAAATCTGATTAACTCTTTTTCATTCATAGCTATGATGATTTAATCCAAATTTATAAAATTACCTAACCGAAAACCTTTTAAATAAATGTCACCCCGGATAAATAACAACACAAAAATGGATATAAAAAATAAAGTAAAAAAAGGATTAACATATCTAACAGTTTTATCTACATTAGGTTCTTTCACAGGATGTAGTAAAGACATACCAGTTGAATATGAAAATTTTCCAAGACTTGAACAAGGTTTTGAAGTAGCAGATTTCAATATACCGACTAAGGGAGAAGTAATAAGAATAAAAAAATTAGAAGACCAAGGTTATGGTTATGTTTATGATCAAAGACCTGATGGAAGATTGACGATAGCCGGTGTTTTTGAATACGAAATAAAACCAAAATCAAGATTTGCTCCAAAAGACAGAGATCACTCAGATAATCTAGGAAGAACACCCTGGGAAAATGATTATTGGGTAGATCAAAGAGCGGGAACTGTGACACTCGAAAAAGCAACAGAATAATCACAAAACTAAATCTAAATGATTATAACCTTTATTTCTCATTTCTTCATAAAACTTCGCAGTTAATATTATCAATTCAACACTATCTCTATCAAGAGCATAACTATCATCTCTCTGACTATCACAATACAAATGTCCAAAACGCCTTAACATAAATGCCCTTCTTCTTTCACGTGGCAATTTCCTCATAATATCTCTTATTTCATTTTTTTCCCTAGCAGGTAAGGCATCACGCACTTTATTAATTTCAGTTTGCAATTCGCTCATATGAGTTGTTAACTCAAGAATTTCTCCACCCTTATCGCCACAAGTTTCAATAACTACTCTATCCCATTCTCCATAGAATTCACAAGGCGCTTTAGATCTTCTCAATTCACTGTATTTTTCATCCCTAAAAAAGGATCTATCATACCAACCCCTAGCAGCTAAAACAGATCTTCTAGAATAACCCATGCCTTCTCTCGAAGGAAAATGCAAGGGATACTTATCTAAAAACGCATGAAACCATTCCTCTTCATCACCTTTATCTCTAAATTCTTCCAAAAAATAAACCATATCTCCATGCAATAGGGGAAAATTATCTCTAGAAATAACTTCCCAAAGAAAATCCTGAGGAGGATCAATAACATCAGGAACAATAACTTCTACAGGTTCAGCCATCAAAACTCAAAATAAATCAACATTTTAAATATTATGATTTTACAGTTAATCTTTTAAAATTGCCATAACAAAAAATAACCATGCACAAACTAAACAAACTCACAAATAAAGAAATAAAATCCATACTTAGAAAAATTCAAGAAAGATACGAAACAGATAAGCTAGAAAATAACTACGAATTCTTCTCAAACAACGAGGGAAAAGTATACATAATAAACAAAAAGGTTTCAAAAGTAAAAAACAGATTAGCTTCACACGGAATGTATTTCTGCAAATATGAAAAAGATGGAATAAGATTATCAATAGAAGGCTCAATGTTAATAAAAAATCCAAAACAAAACGTAATAAAACTAAACGAAGAACAGTTTCAAGACTGGATGGAAGGGAACGATATCTTTATCGAAGACAAACAAGGATACTTTCTACTAGAATA
Organism: Candidatus Woesearchaeota archaeon; assembly: GCA_964393215.1. GTDB lineage: Archaea > Nanobdellota > Nanobdellia > SCGC-AAA011-G17 > PNOQ01 > CAYFNK01. The sequence continues at coordinate 11,834 of CAYMSW010000002.1, read as the reverse complement.
TGATGATATGATTATGGGTTGCACCAAAGGAAATTCAGAAAATCTAAGAAATTTTGTACCAAAACACCGTAGAACCCACTAATTACAAAGTTTTTTAAATTAAAGATCTTACAAATTTTTATGAAAGATATGCTAAAATTAGCGGTGCAAACATACAACAAAATAGCTAAAATTTATTCTGAACGCACCTATCCTAAAATTGTCCAATTCCAAGCAACTAAATTCATGTCTTTACTAAAAGGAAAGAAAATTCTCGACGTGGGTTGTGGTTCTGGGAGAGATGTTGAATACTTCTTACACGAAGGTTATGAACCGATTGGAATAGATCTTTCTGAAAATATGCTAAAAGAAGCAAGAAAAAGAGTGAAAGCAAAAAACGTTTTCAAAAAAATGGACTTCACTGATTTAAAATTCAAAGAAGAAACTTTCGACGGAGTATGGGTTATGGCTGCACTTTACCACATACCAAGAAAAAGCGTTACAGATGTCTTAAGAGGATTTAATAAAGTTCTAAAAAAAGGTGGATTAATTTATATTGCAGTAGAAGAAGGCGAAGGTCAAAAAGAAGTGAAAGAAGAAAAATACGGAAACGAACCGAGACCATTTACTTACTTCAACGAAAAAGAAATGCACGACTTTTTATATGAGGCCGGTTTTAAAATAATAGGTTCAGAGGTGAATGACACAAACGATGAAAAGTGGATCGAAATCTTCGCGAGGAAAGAAGAATAAATTATTGTATTGGTTACCAAGAATACTATCCTTACTGTTGGTTGCATTCTTCCTGTTATTTTCTTTAGATGTTTTTACTGAAGGATCGCTTTGGTGGGAGATTGTAGTTGGGTTTTTCATGCACAACATCCCAACATTAGTTCTTGGAGGAATAACTTGGTTGTCTTGGAAAAAAGAAAAAATTGGTGGAATAATTTTCATAATTTTAGCAATAATATTTACATTATTCTTCAAAACATATGAAATACTTCCAAGCTTATTAACAATTACAGGAATACCTCTTTTAATTGGAATTTTGTTTCTAGTAAATCACTATAAGAAAAAATGAATAAAAAACTATCTTGGGATATAATGGAAGAGTTTCTAAAGAAAGAACTAAAAAAAACTAAACATATTATGACTTGGGGAACAATGGGTAGTTTGAACATAGACAAAGACATAGATAAAATAATAACAAAAAAACCCAATTCTCCTTCTGCAGATTTTTTCAGAGAAATTCATGATATTTTCGATAATTTAGATTCATACATTTGGAAAAACTTCAAGACAAGAGTAGTTAGATTCGCCCACTCTACTCAAGAACATTTATTTGAATATAAAATAAAATCAAAAAAAGTCTTATTCCATACAATGATTTATGTTTCATTTCCACAAATAGAAAAGGATTGGGACTGGGCAATTTTTAAGGAAGAAAATGTCACAGAAATATTAACAAAAAATTATTCTTGTATTCATGGAAATCTTAAAGATATATTTTCAAAAGAATTTCAAAAAGAAAATTATTATGATAGCATTTTCACATATCTTTACCTTTATGATGTTATAAATTCCAACTTGTCAAAAAAACTTTTTTTAAAAATAATGAACGAATGTTTCGAATATCTTTACAAAAAAAGACTTAAAATCAAAAATCCAGTAGCAAAAAACAAAGAAGAAGCAAAAAAATATTTTTATGAGTTGTGTGATATCATAGACAAATTGAATAAAAAATGATAACTTCCAATAAAGTAATTAACTATCTAAAAAAGAATTTGATTAAAGAAAATTATGTTTCAATGTTTCTTGCCGGCTCTCAACCAAAAGTACTTATTCCACAATCTGATTTAGATATTTTTATCATCATTAAAAATAAAAGAAGAAATGAATTTTTTAACAATTTAACAAAAATTATGGACAATCTAATTTTAAAAAACAAAGAGATTACATATATCTTAACAAGAGGCCCTAATAAACGTAAATTTAAAGGGTTAGTACATTTTCTAATTTACACCGAAGAAAAATGCAAAGAAAAATGTTCATTTAATGATGAAATAATTCCAGTTTTAAAAAGTCTCAAAAAGACAGCAAAATTAATTATGGGAAAACCAATTGATAAATTAATCAAAGTTAACCTTGATGATAAAGCAAAAGAAAGAAAAAATAATAAATTATTAGAAAATAGATACAAATCTCTAACTAAAAAAACCATAAAAATAAGAACTTGGAAAAAAATAAATGGAAATTGGAAATATGTCATAAGATATATCAAACCAAGTAAATTTATGATTCAAGTAAGAAAAAAATATTACGAAAAGAATCTTAGAACTTCTTCCTAATCGGACCAATTATATCAACCAAATAATCATCAATAGCTTTCTTCAAATCAATTGGATGAGCATTCTTTGTAATCTACATCTTTATTATATTTTTAATATTTAAGAAATAAAAATTATTTTTTAACTTTCTGCTTTATTTGTTTCAAAGCTTTAGCTCTTCCTTTACTACCTTCAACATATAATTCAGGAGTTTCAAATATTTCTCCACCACTTAAAATAACTAAATCAAATCCTACAGAGTACAAATCAGCAGTAGCATAACTTGCGGCAGTTTCAGCCAAATCAATACCTTCCTCTAAACTCAAATTATCGGAATTTAAAGTTGTACCATTACCTTCGGCACTCAAAACCACATTTTTAGAACCAAGATACTCCTCTACAAACTTTGATCCGCTACCTATGCAGGTAAAAGCCCTAGATTCTACTCTTCCCAAAGGCCAACAAGTATATAATTCAGGTTTTCCATTTACATTGGTTCCCAACAATACTCCATTAAAATTTCCATTGACGGGGAACATTCTGCCTTCCAATCTTTTTAAATTTAAATCAACCAATTCCTTAAATCTCCCCCTTTTTACTATTTTTTCGATATCTATTTTCCCTGTCATAAAATTTCCAAGAAAATCTCTAAATTGTTCATCATAAATACCAGATACTCCCAAAACAGAGTTCCTGTTATCATTAACATGCAACTTTTTATAAAATCCCTTCTGATCTCCAGAAGTTCCTTGCAAATCAGAAGCCATAACTACTCCGCCCCCATCTTTTCTAGTGTCAATTCCCAATATTGTAGTCATTTTTCTAAATAAAATCAATATGAGTCATTTATAAAGTTATGTATTTGTAACCACTAAACAGTGTTACTAGAACTTCTTCCTAATCGGACTAATAATCTCAACCAAATAATCACCAACAGCTTTCTTCAAATCCATTGGATGAACATTTTTCTTAAAAAATTCTTTCTCCAACTTACCAAACTCAGTAAACTCTAAATCTCCACCAAACTTCTCATCTCTAGAAATAACAAACTTATCAATTCTAGGAAATATAATCAACTGTGCAATCTGTAAAACAGGATTATCTTCACCAACCGGACAATAAGCTTTCTTCAACTTACTACGAATCTTCTCATCAGAATCACGAATAGAAATAAAACTATTTATCTCAGAACTACTCATCTTTGAACCAGGACCAGCTAAACCATCAATCAAAGGAGTATGAACAAACACGGGAACTTTATAATCAAGATCTTTAAACTTCTCAACACCCATCATATGAATCTTACGTTGTTCAATTCCAGACTGAACCACATCAACACCCAAATGCTTTATATCAACAATTTGCATTAAAGGATAGATAACTTGACTAACTTTTGCTTGATCAACATCTCTAGCAACCTTCTGCATACTTCTCAAAGCTCTATTCATTGTAGTATTGGCTGCTAACTTCAACAAATCATCCTGATATTTCTCGCTTCTCTGAAAAGAAGAACCAACAACAAATTCAGCCTTACTCAAACCAGCAGCTTTGAAACCTGCCTTCCAAGTTTTTACTTGCTCATTAATGAACTCCCAATCTCCTTTTTGATTCAAATAAGTATGCCAATCAGCAAAAAGAATCTTAACTTTAAAACCAGCCTTTTCTAAATCCAATAGCTTAGTAATCGTAACCAAATGTCCCAAATGTATTTCACCAGAAGTTTCATAGCCACAATAACAAACGGGATTACTTTTCTTCAGAGTTTTCTTCAAATCTTTCTCATTAATAATTTCAACAGAATTCCTCTTAACCAGCTCAACTTTGTCCATAATCAAACTCTATTTATTTCAATTATAAATCTTTCTTTTCTTTAAACAAATAATATACAATTATACCCACACCAAGAACATTAAACATATCTGCAACATTAAAAACCGGCCAAATCTTGAAATCAATAAAATCTCTAACAAAACCCAAAAAGAACCTATCTATAAAATTACCAATAGTTCCACCCAAAACAAAAGCCAAAGGCACCAAATACTCCTTATTCTTCCTAAACAAATAAACAATAAAAATAACTACAAAAAGAGAAATTAAAGATAAAGTACCAACATAGCCCTGAAATAGAGAAAAAGCGGCTCCAGTATTCTTCACATAATTAAATATTCCAAAATGAACGTCAGTAAATAAGAATTTAGTAATCTGATCTAAAACTACAACCAAGAATGCCAAAAAATAAAACCTCTTCATAATAGCACTAAAACCCCCAAATTTATTAGTATATGTTACCACTTATAAAAAATAACAGATAGAAAGCCTTATAAATCAATCAAAGAAAGAAATAGAAACAAAAAGGAGTTTAAAAATGTCAGATTTAGTGAAAAGATGTCAAAATTGTAAAGCTATTGAATCAGAAGGAGGACTAACTCCAGTCACAAAGTATGATATTCTAGAATTAGAAGCAGAAGGAATTCAATTTACAGATGTAATTATGTCAAACGATTGCGATAATAGATATAATGCAGGAGAAATCCAACATGGACTTAGAAAACCAAGATCTAATGCAAGGTATAATAAGTGCCCAGATACAAATCCAGAAGAATTTACAGAAGCAATATTCAAGATGGTATATCATAAACACAATTTCATGCTAGGGTTTGATGAAACAGCAGATAATAGAGTTAGAGTAGAAGTTAGACTAAGAGATGATATTAGTAAAAGAGATAATCATGATTTATATGTAAGTGCCCACAGAATGTTAAAAAACAATGGGTTAACTTTGGATGCAACTTTCACATTCGAAAATCAAGATAGCTAAGGAAATAAAAAATGTCAAAACCAGATAGAGCAACGGATATGGAACTAGCATTAGAATTAGCTTATCATATTGACCATCCTTGCGTAGAACCAACTACTGGAGAAAACATAAGAGGGTTCTATATGAGAATGGCAGAGCAAGTAACTCCAAAAATGACAAATCCTTTTGCAATAGAATTTTTAGAACAAAAATTAAAGGAGTATAGATAATGAAAAGAGTACTAATAATCGATGACGAGGAAGCACAGAGAGAAGTTGTTAGAAGGTTTATAGAAAATCTATATCCCGGCGTAGAAACAGAAGAAGGCGTTAGTGGATATGAATTAAAAGAGAAAATTAGAGCAAGTTCTTTCGATGTAGCTTTAGTTGACCAAAATATGGATGGTTTGCCCGGAAAAATTGCCATACAAGAACTAAGGCAAGAAGGATGCAAAACACCAATGATCATGGTATGCAGTAGCAGTGTAACTGAAGAACAACTTCCAGAAATAGGTGCACAAGGACTGATAGAAAAGCCATATAAAATGGCAACATTTAAGGAAACTCTCGATCAATATTTATTATAATTAATCTTAAATATTTCTTTTCTTAATTTATTTTTATGCAACCATTCCCAAAAACATTAATTATAGCAGGAATTCTTTTAGTCTTAGTTGGAACAATCTGGCAACTAGGATCATCAACATTTAACTTCGGAAAACTTCCTGGAGACATTTCAATAGAAAAACCAAATTTCAAATTCTACTTTCCACTAACAACTTCAATAATAATTTCAATAATTTTAACAATTATTTTCTTCTTATACAATTACTTTAAGAATTAACCAACTATTATTGTGCTATAACCAACATTATTTTCTTCATTTATTTCAGAAAATCTATCAAAATCTCTTATAAAATATTTAACTTGATACTCTCCGGGTTCTAAACTTATATGTTGAAAGTTTTCATCATATTCTTCTGACGCACTAGGTGCAAGGTCTTTCTTAACTATTGTATAAGACTCTCCAGGACTCATAATATAAAAAGAAGAACCAAAAAATAAGTATTCCCACCATTTTTTATCATATTTACTAGGAATATACCTGTCAGTGTAAGTCCCACTACAGTATAAATTACTTCCATCATCGTTTAGAATACAAACCTCTACAGATATTTCCTCTTCAAAAAAATCATCAGGACCTAAATTTTTAACTTTAACTTTAAAAGAATCCAATTGATTCTCATCATTTAATCCATACTTAAAATCATAAATCTCAAAATCAACTTCATTAAAAACCACATCTGCACTAACCGGAATTAAAGACAACAATAACACAGCCCCCAATAATAACGCAATTTTCATAAAAACAACCCATCTTTCTCACTTATATACTTTACTTTCTAAAACTTCTTTCAACTTTTCAACACCCTTACACTTAACCAACTGTTCTCTCAATCTAGCTCCACCTTCAAAACCTTTCGTAAAATTCACAGCATTTATCTTTACATGACTAAACTTAACAGACTTAAACTTCTCAGAATACTTCAAATATTTCAAAAAAGCCTTAACTCTATCTTTAGAATTATACTCTTTATATTTTCCTTTCTCTAAAAAATCATTTATCTGAGAAAAAATAAATGGATTACCTCTAGCACCACGACCAACCATAACATAATCACAACCAGTTTCCTTAAACATTCTCAAAGCATCTTTAGGTTTTACAATATCTCCATTACCAACAACAGGAATAGAAACTAAAGACTTCAACTCCCTAATCAATTTCCAATTACTCAAACCAGAATAACCTTGCTCAACTGTACGAGGATGCAAAGTTATCATTGAAACGCCTTCATCTTCAGCAATCTTAGCAATGCCTCCAAAAAGATTATCTTTCTTCACACCGGACCTCATCTTCAAACTAACTGGTTTCTTAACAGAAGAAATTAAAGTTCTAAAAATATCTCTAACCAAGTCTTTTTTCTGCAACAGAGCAGCACCAGCCATAGCTCTAGTTATTTTAGTAGAAGGACAACCCATATTGTAATCAATAATATCAAAATGCTTAGAAACAATTTTTGCAGCCTTACTTAACTTATCCAAATCGGAACCAAACAATTGAACAGATCTTGGACTTTCCTTCTCATCAAATTCAACAAAATCTTTAACACCTCTAGCCACAACAGCATGCACAGAAGTTAGTTCAGTAACAGTTAATCCTGCACCATAATCATTACATAATAACCTAAAAGCAGGATCAGTAACATCTGCCATTGGTGCCAAAAATGCTTTCGATTTGAATTTAGGTAATTTCATAATAACAAGAAATACTGAAGTTATAAAAACTTAATTATTCAATTTTCAAAGCTTTCATTATCTTGTTAAGCTTCTCATTAATTGCATCAACATCTCTTCCAGAAATTTTATCAGAACCAGATTTACTCTTTTTTGAAAAACAATCATCACAATAGACGGGCTTATCAGAAGTTGGTTTAAATGGAACTTCACATTCCGAACCACAAGCAGAACAATTTACTTTAGTCATCTGAAAATCACGTTTATCTCTACTCTTACGCATAGGCGCTCTTCCACTGGAAGGACGGCCACCAAAACTCTTTCTTGGGGAGCTAGCTCTAGGACCTCTACTTCTAAATCTCTCTCGTGAACTTTCGAATGTTGCCATGCACAAATTGGGAATTACTTCCGTATATAAGGCTATGTAATTCAATATTGTACAAAAATAAAACCACACAAACAACAAAAAACTTATAAATAATTATATTTAATCCATCAAAAGAGGTAATAAAAAAATGGCAGTTGAATACGGAGAATTCAAAGGTAACAAATTAATCAAGCTAACTTCAGACAAAGACGCAGATGGCAAGTGGCCATTTAGCTTTGGAAAGATGAAGGCTAAATTAATAGTTGAAAACTTTGAAGCAATAAAAAAATTCGCAGCGGAAGAATAATTTCTAAAAAGAATAACTTTTAAGTTTTTCCCAATTTCCAAATTAATGGAAACACTAGAAAATAGACTAACAAATTATACCAATAATGTACTGTCAATGACATCATCTGCATTAAGAGAATCAAAACCTGCCGAACCTTTCTGCATAGATTTTTATCATATTACTGGAAACTATCTAAAAGGAAGAGTAGAACCAGAAATTGTAGCAAATAGCTTAAGACAACAAACAAGAATGGGAGTTAATAGTTTAAATAATACTTCAAAATCAAAGTTAAAATTTGCAGGATTATTAATGCTTGTTAATGCCATGATGCTACCTGTTGTTCCAGTGATACCTTCGGTTACAATAGGAGGCATTGCTTTATTATCTCTTAGAGACTTAAAAATTTACCTGGAAACTAGAAAATACTTAGAACAAATAGACAATTTCGATTTTGAACAATTCTTAGAAGAAAACAGAGAAACTTTCCAACAATACTATTAAAAACCTTTAAAAAGGACCACGTTCCGCTAAACAACATGGAAGCACCACAATTACCACCAAAGATTGATCCAGAGAAGGAAAAGGCTTTCAAGAAGAAAATAGATCAATTAAAGGATAAAATTCTAAAGGATTACAAGAAGCAAACTATAGGAATTGCTCTTTTACCACCAAAAATAATTCATCCTGAAGACGTAAAATACATGACAAAGGAAGAAATTCAAAAAGAAAAAGAAAAAATAAGTGTCTTAGTCGTACTAGATGATTCAAAATCAGAACATACACCAGACTACAAAATAAAAGATAAAATTTCTCCAGAGTTAGTAAAAATAGCAAAAGCAATAGATGAGAAAATTTGGCTAGAAATATCATTAATCTCAGAAATAAGAGAATCATTATTTGATGGAAAATATGAGCTTCTTCAAGTAATTGCAATGTCAGCAATACTCCACGATCCTACAGATTTCTTGGCAGCACTAAAGATTTCAGAAGTACACAAAAATATGACAATAAAGAAGTTCGAAAAATACATTGTATCCTACATTGGAGCAGGAACATTATTCAGGGGAGAAAAATCAAATGACATTGACGTTTACATCGTAATTGATGATACAGACGTTAGAAGAATGTCAAGAGCAGAGCTAAAAGAAAAACTTAGAGGACTAATTCAAGCAATGGCTATTGAAGCTTCTGCAATTACGGGAGTTAAAAAGCAATTTCACGTTCAAACATACATCCTAACTGATTTCTGGGAATCTGTAAAAGATGCACACCCAGTTATTTTCACATTTTTAAGAGACGGAGTTCCAATTTTTGACAGAGGACTTTTCGGACCATGGAGACTTTTACTTAAAATGGGAAGAGTTAGACCTTCTCCGGAATCAATTGATATGCACATGAGTACTGGTGAAAGATTACTAGAGGCAGCAAAGAAAAAATTGCTTTACATAGCATCTGAAGATATGTATTATGCAATCCTAAATCCGTCACAAGCAGCATTAATGTTGTATGGAATTTCTCCACCAACACCAAAAGAAACAGTAAGGTTGTTAGAGGAAATATTCGTAAAGAGAGAAAAACTTCTAGAACCAAAATATGTTAAAATCTTAGAAAGAGTTAAGGATTTCTTCAAAGGAATGGAACACGGAAAGATAAAAGAAGTTTCTGGAGCAGAAGTTGATAAAATAATCAAAGACGTTGAGGATTACCTAAACAGAATTAAAAAATTATTCGCACAAATAGAGAAGAAAACAGAGAAAGAAGACTTCAAAAAATTCAAAGAAGCAATAAATTTGGTAACAAGGGAATCATTAGCATCTGGAAACATAAAAACAACAAACCTTACACTAGGAATTAAAAAATATTGTGAGCAAGAAGGTCTACCTACAAGCATAGCTGAAGATTACAAACTTTTCGAAAAAACAATTAAAGATCTAAAGGCAAAGAAAATAACAAAAGAAGAAGTTCAAAAAGTAAAAAGACAATCGAGAAACTACATCAGAGTTCTAGAAGAGCATTTACAAAGAAAAAAATTCTTAGAGCTTCAAAAGTCAAAAATCTCATTCAGATACGGAAAAGATAAATTCGGAGAGCTCCTATTATTGGACGACCAAATCTTCATAATAGAGCTAGGAATAAAAGATAAAGAAATAAAAAAATCAAAACTAAAAGAAGACGGAACAATAACTAAGTTAGAAAAGTCAGACATAAACGAGTTAGACAATATCTTAGCTTCAAAAGAGCTTCTAAAAAGAAATGGTCTAAAACTAAAGACAATAGACGGATTAAAGAAACTATACGGAAACAAATTAGAAATAGTTCTTTAGAAACATTTTTAAAACAAAAATTCTAAATTAACCTATGGCTTTAATACCAAGCGATGCATGGATTGCATTAAAACCACTAATTTTTTTCATCATTGGATTAGCCATATATGCAATAGTAGTTTTCAACCTATACAGATTTGTAGCAAGAAGGGATATTTTTGAATTAAATCTAAGACAATATAATAGATTTGAACACCCACTAATGGCTAAAAGCTTTGCAAGTTTACTTTACATAGTTGAATACCTATTATTTTTTCCACTATTCCTAATGTTTTGGTTCGTAGTCTTTTCAGCAATTCTAATAGCAATAGCCAAAACAGATAGCGTACAAACAGTATTATTAATTTCAATGGCATTAATATCTTCAATAAGAATAACATCTTACTATTCACAAACACTATCAAAAGATATAGCAAAACTACTTCCTTTCACATTACTAGCAATATTCCTTGGATTTTTGCTTGTTGACTTAGGACAATTCTCATGGGACAAATCAATATTATTACTAAACCAAATCCCAAGCCTAACAAGCACGTTAAAATACTATTTCGTATTTGCAGTTAGCGTTGAATTTATACTTAGATTTCTACACACAGTTACAGCAACAATAAGAGAAAGAAGAGCAAAAAAGAACTAAATTAAGATAATTTATTGTAAGCATATACTGCAATTGGTATAGTAATTGCCAAAAATATTAATGCAACCAAAAGACTCAATCCAAAACTATCTTCATCATATGGATAATAAATATCTGGATTGTATCCAAGATAACAAACTTCTTCAGTCATATAACTATTTACTGTGTAACCGGTTGTGAACTCAATTAAAGTTCTGGTAACGCTTCTAAAACCATATTCATCGCCATCGCCATCATCAACACAGTCACCATAGTTCAAAACTTCTTCAAAGCCAAAGCTTTCATCATCTCCACTATCATTTGAGTTACCATCGTCTTCATCATCGTCTTCTGGTTCTTCAGGATCTTCCGGACCTTCTACAGTAGTAAATGTCCAAACAGGACCAACAACTTCATCCTCACCATCATTAGCAACAACTCTCCAATAATATTCAGTATCATAACTCAAATAATCAACCATGTAAGTGCTTGAAGTAGTTTCAGCACCATCAATTAAGTCCCAAATTCCAGGACCAGTTCCCAAATAGAATCTGTAAGTAACTCTATCTCCATCAGGATCTCCGCCAGACCATGCAAAGAAAATATTTAATCTTGGTACCTTTTCAGCACCATCAGCAGGAATTGGATTAGATGGAACAAAAGGTTCATTATTTGATCCGCCATTTGCTTCATAAATAACTAAACTGAAATCTTCAGTGTCTTCCAAATCACCATCACTTACAGTAATTATAATATTATAAATTCCAACATCATTACATGAAGGAGTAAAACTAATCAAACCATTTTGATTGATATTAAACAAATCAGTATTATCTGAATA
>CAYMSW010000001.1:0-72094 GCA_964393215.1 Candidatus Woesearchaeota archaeon | reverse complement strand
TGAAAGGAACAAGTTCAAGAACTCTTCAAAGCTTTTTATCTACTGAATTTTCTAGAGTAAGTTCAAAGAGTGCTAAAGATATTTGTGAGAAGGCAAATTTATACCCTAATGCTAGACCAAGCAGGATAGCAAAACAGGAAGCAGATAATTTGTTGAAAGCTATGAGAGAAAGCAAGTTCATGGCCCCACCCACTGATTGTTTGAGTCCGATCGGTAGTGATTTGTTGGTTGGTGGTTTGAAGAAAGAAATTGATGCTGAGTTTTATACTTCTGTTTCAAGGCCTGCTTCAGTTTACAGAGGAAACCCATTTATGGTCGAAGCTGCAATTGCATATGGTGGTTCTTTGGATAGAGAATCTTCTATTGAATTAGTTAGGTTTGCAAATAAAGTACCATTACAATATCAGCAATCTGCCTGTGCAATAACTAGAAGTGTTTCTAAAACTTCATGGAAACAATATGGGCTTGGTCAGTCAGGAAGTAATTTACCTTATGGCCCTGCAATTATTGTTGTTCATATTGCATCTGTTTGGGTTCCATTTACTTCTGAAAGCAAGGAAGCAATTGCGCATTATCCTGAAATAATTAAAGAAATTAGATTAGCTGTTCAGGAATGCGGTAGACAGTTGAGTAAGCATGTAAGAAGACAAGTTAAAGCGAAGGATGAGGCTAAGAAAAAATCTTACTTGGAAAAGTATGTTCCAGTTATTGGGGATGCTTTGAAAGAAATTTTGAGTTTGAAAGATAGTGATGAAAAGAAAACTGTAAATAATTTGAAAGTTGTTTTGGAGAAGTCTAGACAAAAATGACTGATTATAAAAAAATATTGGAAAAAGCAATTCCTTACTATGAAGAAGGCAGGGAAGGAGATGTTGAACATGTTAATTGGCTCTTTGAAACCGTTCCGAAATTTATAGATGATAGTATTGATTTAGATATTCTTATGCCTGTGGTATTGTTGCATGATGTCGGATATTCAAAAGTTCCGAAAGGATCCAATCCTTATAATCTGGATATCAGAAAACTACATTCTGAAGAAGGGGCAAAAATAGCGGAAAATATTCTAAAGGAATTGGACTATTCTACTGAGAAAATAGAGGAAATAAAAAGCTTAATTTTGAAACATGACAATTGGGCTTTTGGAGATTCCTTTGAAGATGAACCTATTCTAAGAGTATTCAACAATTTTGATTTTATGTGGATGGCAAGTGAGAAAGGATTTGATATAGTTAGAAGGATTATGAAACAAGAAAAAGAAAAATTTTATGAACAAATTAAAGAATTCCAAAGAAAAAATGAGGAAGAAGGACGTAAATGGTATAACAAAGAAATAGAAGAATATTATAACAAACTGATGGAAGAAAGAAAAAAGGAAGTTTTTGGAAAATGAAACAAACTGTTAAACAAATCAAGGAAACTGCAACTAAGGTTTATGATAAAATAAATAAAAAGAAGAAACCAGAAGTTACAATTCCAATAAGATCTTTAGGTAATGTTAGTTATGATCCAAAAGTTGGCTTCTTTGAATTGAAAGGTGGGAAGAAGAAGAGGGCTTTGACAGTTAGCACAATAAAATCTTTTGCACAGACTTTGAAGATGATGGCTCTTTCTAAGAATGTTGTTGAAAGTGATGATATTGCTACAAAGAGAGAGGCATATTATGTTTCTAAGAATTGGGGAGATGCTAGATTTAAGGAGCAGGTTGAATCTGATGCAGTGATGGACGATATTGAAGCTATGTTTATGGTTAATAGGGAACAACTTGGTTTTATTCCTGAAGAGAAAGGAGGAGACATTGCTGGGAAATTAGTTGTTGTTGATGAAGATCCTTCTAGTGGAAAAGAAATTAAAATTGATTGTACTAAATTTGGTTCTGGAGCTTATTCTATTCCAACCTCTGTTGAACATTTGAAATTTGAGACCGATGCTAAATTTATTTTGGCCATCGAAACTGCAGGTATGTTCCAAAGATTGGTTAAACATAATTATTGGAAGAAAGCTAATTGTATTTTGATTTCTATGGGTGGTGTTCCTACTCGTGCTTGTAGAAGATTTATTAGGCGGTTAAGTGATGAGAAAAAAATACCTGTTTATGTATTCACCGACGGTGATCCTTATGGGTATATGAGCATCTATAGAACTCTCAAAGTTGGTTCCGGTAATGCTGCTCACATCAACAAATATTTTTGTGTTCCAAAAGCTACTTTTTTGGGTGTAACTCCTGAAGATATTGATAAGTATAAGTTGCCTACTCATCCATTGAAGGATGTAGATAAGAAGAAAATCAAAGATGTCTTGAAAAACGATCCTTTTGTGAAAGAACATAAGGAGTGGAAGAAGGCTCTTGAGTTGTTGCAGAAGAAAGGTGAGAGGGTAGAACAACAAGCCTTGGCTGCACATGGTCTAAATTACGTTATTGAGAAATATTTGCCTCAGAAGTTGAAAGACGTGAAGAAGTTCTTACCTTAACCAATAGATTTTTAAACGAAATTGTTAACCAAAATCTTATGCCTCGGTGGCTTAGTCTGGTTAAAGCGCATGGCTGTTAACCATGAGATCGCAAGTTCAAATCTTGCCCGGGGCGCTTCTTTTTATTTCCAAATGTCTTCTCTAACTATTGTTTCTTCTCTTCTTGGCCCTGTAGAAATCACGATTGCTGGGCATTTTACTAGCTCTTCTATTCTTTTTATATAGGCTTTTGCCTCTTCTGGCAGTTCTTCAAAGATTTTGCACCCTTTTACGTTGCCTTTCCATCCCGGAAATGTTTCATAAACTGGCTTGCATTTTCTTTGGATTATTGCATCTGTTGGAAAATCTTCTATCATTTTTCCATCTAATTCGTAGTGAGTGCATATTTTTACTTCATCAAATCCGTCAAGAATGTCTAATTTTGTAAGTGCAATTCCCTTTAGTCCATTAACTAACACTGCATGCCTTAGCAATACTGCATCGAACCATCCAACTCTTCTTGGTCTTCCTGTGGTTGCTCCATATTCTCCGCCTTTTTCCCTTAGAGTTTCTTGGAGTCCTCCATTGATTTGTGTTGTTAACGGGCTGCTTCCGTCTCTATCTACTCTCGAAACGTATGCTTTTGCAATTCCAATTACTCCGTTTATTTTTGTTGGTGGTAAACCAGTTCCTACTGTTGATCCTCCGGATGTTGCGTTACTGCTTGATGTGCAAGGATACTGTCCATTATCGATATCTAATCCTGTTCCTTGTGCTCCTTCTAGTAAAACATTTTTTTCTTCTTCTAGTGCTTCTGATAAAATTTTTGGAACATTTGTTATTGATTCTGAATAGTTTTCGAATTTTTTTAAGAATTCTTTATGTACTGTTAGATCTTCTCTATCTTTTATGTCTGATTCTTCTAGGTCTTCTCTTGAAATGTTGATTATGTCTTGTGCTCTTAGTCCTAATCTTAAGGATTTTGAACTGTAAGTTGGTGCTATTCCTCTTCCTGTGCTTTCTGATTTTGCAGTTTTGGAATCTGAAACGTGTGTTGGAAGTATTAAGTGTGTGTTTCCGCTGATTTTTAGTTTGTCTCTAACTGAAACTCCTTGATCTTCTAAAGATTTTATTTCATCTTCAAGAGATTCTAGGTCTAGAACTGTTCCTTGGCCTATTACACATGTTTTTCCATATAGAATTCCAGAAGGTATT
The DNA here is from genome assembly GCA_964393215.1 of Candidatus Woesearchaeota archaeon. Lineage (GTDB taxonomy): Archaea > Nanobdellota > Nanobdellia > SCGC-AAA011-G17 > PNOQ01 > CAYFNK01. The sequence continues at coordinate 68,431 of CAYMSW010000001.1, read as the reverse complement.
TGGTGTAGAATTGCTTTGATATTTTCAACTTCTATAGTGTGGCCGGCATTTGGACCGCCATTGTATCTAACAACAAAATCTGCATCCTTTGCAAGAAAATCGACAACCTTTCCTTTTCCCTCATCACCGTATTGTGTGCCTACTGCTACTATCGCCGTCATTACTTTATACTGAAGCGATTGTTTCATTTATAATTATTTGTACTATTTTACTTAGATGTTTTAGTCAATAGTTAGTTTTATAAAAGAAAATATGGTTTCTTCAAATATGGCTCGGTGGCTTAGTCTGGTTAGAGCACTCGACTGATAATCGAGAGGTCGCCGGTTCAAATCCGGTCCGAGCCACTCTTTTTCATTAATCTTATATATTTTTCTAAATAGTCAGTTTTACAATGAAAGCGTATCTATTCATAGCAACAAACTCTGAAGAAGAGCAAACAGTTGTAGAAGCAATACAGCAATTTCCTGAAATTCAGAAAGCAAATATTGTTTTTGGTGAGTGGGATATTGTTGCTTTAATTGAAGCAGAATCCCCTGAAAAGCTTGGTAGTTTTGTTATGGAAAAAATAAGAAAATTGCCAGAAGTAAGGTTGACCAGCACAATGATTCTTTGGGATTCTAGTTAACTGATTTTTGAACCCCGTGAAATATCTTTATCTACTGTTAAGAGGACTACTTTATTATCTTCTGATGCAGCTAGAAGCATCCCTTCACTTTTTACTCCTCTTAATGTTGCAGGTTCTAAATTTGTGAAAACTATTATTTTTTTACCTTTTAGTTCTTCTTTTGTGTAACTGGTTTTTATTCCTGCGACTATTGTTCTTTCTTCTTCTCCAAGATTTATTTTTATTACATATAATTTGTCTGCATTTGGATGGTCTTGTACATCAAGTATTTCTGCTACTCTTATGTCAAGGTTTTGCCAATCTTTGAAACTTATCTCGTTTGCCATTTTTGTATTGAGTTAAATGATTTATAATATAAAATTATCTTTGGTAGAGTCAATTAAAAAAACCTTCTAAGTCCGTTCCTTTTGAAGCTTCCTCTCTGTAATGCCCTTCATCTCCTTTCTCAAGTTTTTTGAAAAGTATTTCTGGATTCCCAACTTTGTGTATTCCTTCAAAGTCAGATAAAGAATTATCCCACGCATTGGCATCCAATGGAGATCCTTTTAATCCTAATTGACTCCATACTTTTTCAGAATTTTCTGGAATAAATGGTGCGATGTATGTTGTTAGAGCCTTAAGTAATCTTGCACCTATGTAGATTATATCGTTTGTTCTTTGCATATCTTCTTTTAAAGTAACCCATGGAGCAGAATCATTGATGTATTTGTTTCCAAGGCTGGATAATGCTAAAACTTCAGAATAGGCTTTTCTCATTTCAGACCTTTCTAAATAGCCTTCAATTCTTTCTTTGTATTCTTCTATTTCATTTAGTGTGGATTTATCTAAGTCTTTAAGCCTGTTTTCATCAGGCCTTTCTATTTTTCCCTCTAGCCTATCGCTAGTAAACTTGACTATCCTATTAACAAAATTACCAAAATTATCAATTAGATCAGAATTGGTTCTTTCTATAAAATCTTCCCATTTAAATTCAGAATCGTTTGATTCAGGTATGACTTGAGTTAGATAAGCCCTCCAAATATCAGCACTTAGTCCTAATTTTGGAAGGGTTTCACAAAATACTCCAATTTGTTTGCTTTTTGAGAACTTTTTTCCTTCATAATTTAGATATTGTAATCCTATAACATTTGTTGGTAAATTAAACTGCTCACTACCAATAATCATCCCTGGCCAAAAAATGGTGTGAAAAGGTATATTGTCTTTTCCCAAAAAATTATAAATCTGGCTATCTCCAGTCCAAAAAGATTCCCATTCATTTGTAGCTTCTTTTGTGGCAGAAATATATCCCATTGGAGCATCAAACCACACATAAAATACTTTATCTTCATAGCCCTTCAAAGGTACTGGAATACCGTTTTTTAGATCTCTAGTTATGCATCTTTCTTTTAGTCCTTCTTTAATCCAGCCCATAGCCAAATTTTTTACTTGTGGTCTCCAATGTGTTTGTTTTTTTATCCATTGTTCTATTTCTGGAGATAATTGATCTAGTGCTAAGAATAAGTGTTCACTTTCTCTAATTTCTAGTTTTTCTCCAGTTAGAGTGGATTTTGGATTTTTTAATTCGTGGGAATCTAAAAGGGAAGTGCAGCTTTCACATTGATCACCTGTTGCACTTTTATACTCGCATTTAGGACATTCTCCAATAACATATCTGTCTGGTAAGAACATATCATCGTTTGGAGAATAGAAAACAGGCATTGAACCCTCTTTAATGAATCCTTTTTCATTTAACTTCTTGAAAAAAGAAGTAACTACTTGTTTATGTGTTTTATTTGATGTTCTCGAAAAATGATCATAGGAAATTCCAAACCAGTCATATACTTTTTTATGTTCTTCGTGTAACTTGTCTGAGAATGTTTTTAAGTCTACGCCAACTTGTGATGCGGCTATCTCTGAAGCTGATCCGTGTTCATCTGTTGCACCAATAAATAGTGTGTTAAACCCCTTAGATCTACAATATCTAGCAAAAATATCTGCTGGAAGGTGAGATCCTGCAATGTGGCCAAGGTGTGGAACATTATTTATGTAGGGTAATGCAGCTGTAACCAGCCTTCTTCTTCCCGAATTCTCTTCATTTAACATAGTTTCTAGATTAGTCATAGACTTTTAAACCTAACGGTTAATTTATAAGTTTTTCTATCGTTGTTATTCAGAAGTGGTTATAATTTATGGTGTAATTTTCCCTTAATTGGCCTTTCTGACCTGTTTATTTATAAATTCATTGTGCTATTTCTTTCTTAAGAAGATCATTATTTTTTGTTAACTTTTAGACTTTTATCTCCTTCATCCCATTCCCTACTTGATAATTTACCAATAATTGAAAAGTATTTTTTCTTTTTCTTTGATTGCAATATCTGCCCAAAATAGTTGATTAAATTAAGTTTATCTTTTATTTTATGTATATTTTTTCCATATTTTTTAGATCCTGCAATTTTTAATGCCTCATTGAGTTCATCAAAAGTGTCTATTAATATGTCTGAATCTTTTAACTCTTTGATAAATCTTTTTTTATTTTTTGACAAGAGAATTGATTTGAATATTTTGGAGATAAATGAGAGAAAAACTTCTTTTTTGAAAGTTGTATCTATTTTAAAAGTTTTCTTTTTTTTATTGAATTCTTCTATAATTTTTTTATGTTCTTTTGATTGGCTTATACTTGCATTATATTTTGAGCATAATAGAATGAACCTTGAAATTAAAATATATGGATTTTCATTTTTAAAATTTTTAGAAGGTATGCAAGAAAATGATTTATTTTTAATAGAATCTATACACCCATACGGATCATAGCATATTTTTCCAGGGAATTCGCAATACATACTTAAAGCATTAAATGGTCCTGGCAAGATCTTTGGTTCATTTGTAAAAGCTATATCTAGATTAAACTTATCTTTTGTAGCTTGAAGTAAATATATTTTTTTGTCCATTAATATATAATATCTTCTTTTCTTTGAAACATGAAAACCTCTATTTTTTAAGTCTTGTATAATTTTATTTATTTTTTTTGTATTTGTTCCTTCTATTATTATATCTATATCTAACGTATTGAGTTTTTTAGACAAAAAATAATCTATTACATTTCCCCCAAAGAGAATGAACTCTTTAATCCCTGTCTTATATGATATGGATTTCATTAAGTTCTCTATTTTTTGTGGAATGATTAATTCTTTAACCATATTTCATTATCAAATATCTTTTTTTGATTGATTAGAGTCTTTACCGTTTCTTTGGCAAATTTGTTATTATAGTGGGGAGAAACTGGGTATATCTTTATAGCTGAAATTTTATTTCCATTATACTTAAAATATGTTGAGCTGAAAGAATAATTTGGGCTATTGTTATTTTTTAAAATTCTATTCTTATAATCCCAAAGATAAAATTCTTTGATATATTTATTTATTATTGAAATATCTTTTGTTAAGGAATCTGTATCTACAGTTCTCTTTATTTCAGGAGGGAGTAATCTTACCATCGTAGCGAAGCCATTTGAAAAAAGATTCATGACATATAGATCTTTTTTATTATCAAGAAGTTTTCTAACTAATTGTGTATTCTCTATTAGGTTTGATAAATTTCTTTGATATCCTTCAATTCCGAGAAAATTAATTGAGGCTAGTGCTGCCAATGCGGCTCCAGCATTTCTTGAAGTTTCAAGCGTATAATCTGCAGGAGAGATATAATTAATTTCTCTTGCTAATTGGTGCATTTCTAAATCTGGATTGTTTGTTTTAGATAAGTATGCCAGATCCGAGGCTTTGTTGAACATAACCATACTACTATTTACAGGGCATCCTCCAATGCCTTTATGAAAGTCAACTCCCCAACTATCAGCATACTTTAATTGAGAAATTTTCAAATATTGTTTTTTTATTTTTTCTAAGCAATTTTTTGATAAGTCTAATTTATTCTTTTTAAAGTCATATTCTTTAAAAAATAACCAGCCCCATCCAATTACAGAATCTACATGAATGTGTGGTGTGTATTTCAGAGAATATTTTTTTACTAATTTATTTCTAACATTTATAAATTTTTTAATTTCATCTACTGTATGATCATATGTGGTTCCTCCGTTTAATAAAATTGAAGTCACAACATTTCCTTTCTTAAGCTCTTTTTCAAGTTTTATAGAGAAGTCCTCAATATTGCTAGTTCTATCTTTATTTGCAATTATTTTTATAATTTTATCAGTACCAATTCCTAACCAGTCTGCACTTAGTGAGTGTGTGAAGTGTGAGTCTTCTGTCACAAATATCCTTACGTTTTTTGGAACTCCTTTCTTATCCGCTCCTGGACAATTCTTCTTTAATCCCAACTTTGTTGCGTAAAGATTTGTGGCTGTTCCTCCGAAAACAAACAATCCAGATCCTGGTTTCTTAAGATTTGCTAGATTAGATAATATTCTTATTACTGCTTTTTCAGCAACAAGTGCATTTCCCGCTAGACCTTCATCAATAGAATAAATATTTTCATCTAAAGCAAGAGAGTATATTGCAGAAGAAGGTGTGTTGACTGCAGATCCAACATTATATTGTAATAAGGGGCTTCTCCAACGAAGAACACCTTGAAATAAGTCATTTACAATTTTAGAAGAGGATTTTAGAGGATTACTTGGTTTTTTAGGTATTTTGGAGTATTTATCTATTAAACTATTGTAATAATCTTTTCCAAATTTGCCACCTATTCTTGGAGAAACTGAACTGGGAATTTTGTGATCTAAAATTTTAAAATATTCTTTTAGAAAGTATGGAAGATCGTTCTTTTTGTATTTTAAAGGATAATATCTTGCAATTTTTTTGTATATTGATTTAATATTCATTTTAAATAAGGGAACAAAGATTTATCTGTTTTTATTTGTTTTCCTAAAACAATGTCATTAATTAATTTTAATCCTGCTAAATAGTAATATAAAACTCTTTTCTTGTTCGGTTTGTCTTTTCTTGCATGATATGAAGAAAAACTAATTGCATGGAATCCTGCTAATAGTAGTAATTTTCTTAATTTGTTTTTTGTGATTTTATCAATATATTTTTTTTGTAAGTATCCATATCTTATTCCTATGTCTTTTTTTGTTAATTTTATCGAAATCTTGTTTTTAGATTTGTTTAGTGAAAAATAATTTTCATGTGCTTCATCATATCTAATTAGTAAGTGGCAAAGCATTTTAGATTCATCGTAATCTATGCTTCCAAGAGTTTCTCCCCTTGGATCTATTAAAATAAATTCATTCTTATTAGCAAGTATATTTGCAGTATGAAAATTACCATGGAACAATGTTAGATTTTTGGGATTCATTGAACTGGCTAACTTTTTGTCTTTTTTTAATCTTTTAAGAAGGATGTATATATTTGTTAGATACTCATCGTTTAAGATTATGTTTGATTTCAATATGCTATTATAATATTCATCTTTTTCTAGTATTTTTAGTGCTGAATTTAGCCTGTCAAAATAAGCTTTTTTTAGATAATTCTTTTTTAATTTTGTTTTCTTTTTAGTATATAGGTTTTTTTTCATGAAGAGAATAATATCTTCTAGGTTTTTCCAAATTTGGACTATGTTCATTTTTTTATCTAAAATTTGTTCAGTTATTGAAGGAATTGAATGATATGTTAATAGAAATGAAAATGAGTTTTTAGCACTTAATTTTTCAAGGACCCTTGGGAAATGGGATTTTAATTCTTTGGGAAGTTTTTTTAAATAGTATACCTCTTTTTTTAATTTTTCTACCCCTCTTGGATCTTTTCCTCTATAAGTTTTAATTATGTATTTATTGCAAAGATATATTTTAGATAATGATCCTCCTTTGATCTCTTTTTTATCCTTATTTTTTAAAAGAAGTTTTAATATCGAATTCATAGAGAATACTTTAGAAAATTGTTATAAAAAACTTTCTTTTTAAGGATTTGAGTTAACTAAAAAAGAAAAAGAAAAAAATTTATTCGACTTGTGTTGTTATGGAACCTGTCTTTGTGTGACTTAATCCACCTGCTCCAGTGTAAGCAAATAATATATCTCCCTTAAATTTGCTTCCTGCAGCACCGACACCTGGACAAGTTGTCGCTCCCCAAGTAGTTAGCGTTCCATCTGGCATCGAAGTTCCTGCACATCCATTAGAACATGCTAATGGACATATTGTCGCTCCCCCATCTGGATCTGTAATTGTAACTGCTACAGAATCTAAGTCATCACCCATTCCATTTCTCAATGTAATGGTAATGGCATCGTTTGTTCCATCAACGTAATCAACAACGAAGTCTTCGCACGATACGCCAGGAGTTATTGTACAACTGCTAGGCAAGAATCTTCCGGGATTTAATGCAGCAAAGTAGGCTAAAGCGCCAATGGCGATTAAAACAACAAGAATTGCCCAACCATAAGTCATTAAGAACTCCATGGCTGCTTGTCCTCTTTTCATGAGCCAGGATTGTTTTTATTATTTAAAAGATTAACTAAACATAGAAATGATCTAGTGCTTCTCTTACTGTTGTTACCTCAATTACTTCAAGTCCGGATTCTGATGCAAGATCATATGATTGTGGGATTCTTTCCATAGTGCACCATTCCATAAGTCCGAATGTTTGGCAATGTTCTATTTCTTCATAAGCAACTTCCTTGCTCTGCATTAGTGGAACTAGTATTTTTGTTGCACCTATGTCTTTTGCAGCCATTGCTTTTTCTACAACCTCGCCAATCGGACCGATTGTTCCGTCATGATTTACAGTTCCAGTTATTACTACATTCTCTTTTAATTCTTTATCTTCTAATGCTGCAATTGTTGCTACTGTTAATGCCGCACCGGCGCTTTCCCCTCCAATTAATGATGCTTGTGCATCTATTTTGTAAATTATGTCATATTGGTCAAGATCTAAGTTTGTTTGTTCTTGTGCAACTAATTTTGCCATTCTTATACTGTTTTGTGTATCTACCCAGAATAATAAGCCATCAATATCAACTAAGGTTTTTCCTGTTCCTTCTTTTACTGTTACTGCTAAGTTTGTTGGAACCCCATTACCTTCTTGATCAACTGCGGGTACAACTATTTGTGCAGTGTTCTCTCCATCCAATGGTTTGTATAATGGTCTTGGCTCTATTTCTTCTGGAATAATATCCAAAAGTTCTTCTCCAAAAATTCCTCCAACGATTCCTAATGATAAAACTACAATTGAAATGTAATAAGTCCATGGTGCTTTTTTTGGTTTGACTTCTTTTGTTTTTCTTTTGACTTTCTTAGAAGTTGTTTTCTTACCTCTTTTTCTCTGAACCATAGTTATTTTTTAGATGGAGATTATATAAACTTTTTGATAAAATATATAAAGAGTTGAATTACATTTCTATTATGAAAACCGAAAGAAAAGAAGCATGGATGAGAATCGTTGTTCTCATTGTGTCTGGAATAATTCTTAGCGTTTGGAAGTCATTAATACAAATTATTGTTGTTTTCCATTGGTTGTATTCTATTTTCTCTGGAAAAAGAAGTAAAGATCTTGCAAACTTTTGTGGGATTTACAACACCCAGAAGTTTAAGTTCTTGCAGTATATGACTTTTGTACATAATAATAGGCCTTGGCCATTTACCAAACTTGAGAAGTCAATAGGCACGTATGAAAAGTGAATGCTCCCGCCGAGATTTGAACTCGGGTTTCGGCCTCGAGAGGGCCGCGTCCTGGACCGGGCTAGACTACGAGAGCATAGGTTTGGCTGAATTATTTCTTTTATAAAATTAACTAAGTAGTCCCGCCAGGATTCGAACCTGGGTCACGAGGACCAGAACCTCGTATGCTGGGCCACTACACTACGGGACTATAGAAAGATTGTGTATTTATTTCTTTTAAAAAGGTTTTTAGAGTGTTAATTTACTTTTAACCATTTTGTAAACAAAGTATATTACTGCAATTGCCGAAATTGGTAATAGATAGAATACAAACGGCGTAAAGAGTGCAACAACATACATTTGCCAAACAAATAGAACTGCATAAGCAATTGTAACTACGATTAGTATTGCTTCTAAAATTCTTGATAGTTTTTTATTGTCTTTTGAGACTAAATATAATAATAGGAATAAGATTAGAGGTAGTAGTTTTTGGATGCTGAAGAATAGTAAGCTTCCTATGTTTAATAGTGGATTTAGTTCATCTAAGGAATATCTATTTAGGTAGACCCAGGTTATGATCCAGTCCCATTCAATTAATAAGGTTAGGAAAATTAGCATGTTTACTCTTTTGTTCTTGAGTTTTTTTATTAGGAATGTTAGTGGGTATAAGGTTATTATCAATATGAATACTACCAATAATATACTATTTAGTAGTTCATTTGTTGGAAAATATTGTGCAATCAGAAAAATTATTGCAGGAATGATTGAAAACCACAAAACATACTGATTCTTCTCAAATTTTCGTATAGATTGTATAATCACAACTAGAAGAAGAACTCCTATTGCTAATATGTAGATAAAATCCAAAGTGCCTAAAATTTATATCACCCAGTTTCACAAGTTTTTGATTCCAAGTCGTAGGTGTATGTTTCCTTGGTTCCGTCTTTTTCAAATGCCCATTCTTTGAAATCTGACTTTACATAGTGATATGTCATCGTTTCGCCTTCTCTTATGCAAATTTCTGTTGCTTCTTCTGCTGTTCCTTCGCTTGTACATTCAAAATGTTTTTTTGAGATATCAAACTTATTTTTTGCAATTAAACAGTCATTTACATCTGTTACTGCGAAACCACTAAAATTCATCCAGCTCAGGAATGAAAAGAACAAGGCACCCACTACAAGTATCAGCATGGAATAAAATATTGTCCTCTGTTTCATAATTTTTGAAAGAATTTTGGGCTTATATATCTTTCTACAAATAAATTTATAAATTTGAGATGTTACCTTTAGTAGTATGATATTTACTGAAAGGTTGTTTAATGGGAATGTTGATGAAGAAACCCATAAGCAGTTTGTTAGATTTGGTCCAGGAAAATATGAAAATAGATCTTTACTTAAAATGACTGTGCCAAAAGGAGTTTTGAAGGTTAATTGTTCTTATGACTTGATTAAAGATTTAACTAGAGTAATTGGAGAGAACGTTGATAAAGTGTCTGTTAATGGTAAAGTTTTCTATTCTGGTAAGAGAAAGGAAGAGTTGGATGAAGAGATTTCTGGTGCTGATTTGGTTAAGTTTTGTGATGAGTGTGAGTTTATTCTATTAAATATTGAGTTTTCTGGTGGATCTTTGAAAGTTGGGAAGTCTCTTCCTAAACCTGGTAATGCTTTGAAGGGTAATTTTGGAAAGGCTGTGTTGCCTCTTGATTTTGCTGGTAAACTTATTGATGCTGAATTTAAGAAGAAATTAGAGTTATTCTACACTTTTTTGATTGAAGACGTGGTTGTTCCTAAAGAATATGAAAACGATTCTGAAAAAGCGAGATTATTTGCCAAAAGAAAGGGAAAATTAGTTAGAAAATTGATTATTGATGGTTCTGAGAGTGAAAAAGAGAAAGAATTTGAGGCTTAATCAAAACCTTTATAAATTGCCCAAATTAGCTTAATTCTACCCTACTGTATCGTTCCCAGAGAGATCTGGTAAGTCGCTGATTCTAGATGGAAAACTATATAAAAGCGTTAAGAGCGCAGTTAACAAATGTCGAAATCGCACAAACCACGATCAGGAAGTTTGCAAGTTTGGCCTAGGGTAAGGTCTCAAAGAATATATTCTAATATTAAATCATGGTTTAAATCTGATTCTCAAAATGTTATTGGTTTTGCTGGCTATAAAGCAGGAATGACTCATATTTTTGAAAAGAGCACCAACCCTATGACTAAGAACATGAATGTGTTTACACCGGTGACAATTATTGAATGTCCACCATTAAAGCCTCTTTCTCTTCGATTTTACAACAAAACTCCATACGGTTTCTTGGTCATATCACAAATTATTGCTAAGAATTTAGACAAGGAATTATCTAGGAAGATTAACTTATCAAAAAAAGAAACTAAGAGCGAGATTCCAAAAGAATACGATCATATTAGATTAGTTGTTTATACACAACCAAAATTAACTGGCATTGGAAAGAAAAAACCAGAAATATTTGAAATTCCTTTGAACGGTGATTTAGAATATGCAAAATCTTTGTTGGAGAAGGAAATTAAAGTTTCTGATGTTTTGAAAGCTGGTGAAGTTGTTGATACACGTTCTATTACAAAGGGTAAGGGATTCCAAGGACCTGTTAAGAGATATGGAATTTCATTGAAGTCACATAAATCTGAGAAGAAAAGAAGATCTGCTGGTAACTTGGGTGCATTTACTCCAAGGAAAACTGATTGGAGAGTTCCACAACATGGTCAGCATGGATATCATAAGAGAACTGATTATAATAAGATGGTTTATCTTGTCGGTTCAGACTCAAAGGATATAAATCAAAGTGGTGGAATAAAGGGCTATGGTGAATTGAAGAATGAATATCTTTTGATTAAAGGATCTGTTTCTGGTCCTGCTAAAAGATTAATCATATTAACCAAAAATATTAGGAGCGTAAAAGATTCTAATGCTCCAGAAATAATCTCTGTAAGTCAGAGTTCGAAACAATGAAAGCTAAAGTATATAATTTACAAGGTAAGGAAACGAAGGAAGTAGATTTGCCTAAGGTATTCTCTGAAGAGGTTAGACCTGACTTAATCAAGAGGGCAGTTTTATCTTTACAATCTTCAAGAAGACAAGATTACGGTGCAAGTGTTAGAGCAGGAATGGATTATTCTGCTAAGCTATCTAGAAGGAGAAGAGCTTACAGAGGTGGATATAATAGAGGTATGTCAAGAATACCTAGAAAAGTTATGTTGAGAAGAGGTACACAGTTTGTTTATACTGGTGCAGTTGTTTCTAGCACCGTTGGTGGAAGAAGAGCTCATCCTCCAAAGGCAGAGAAGAATTTCGGACAGGCAATAAATAAGAAAGAAAACAGAAAGGCAATTAGATCTGCAATGGCCGCAGCAGTTGGTAAGAAACCATTAATTGTTGAAAAGTTAGAAACAATAACAAAATCCAAAGATGCTGTTTCTTTATTTGAGAAGTTAGGTTTGGAAAAAGATGTTGAAAGAGGATTAACTAAAAAGATAAGAGCAGGTATTGGAAAATTAAGGGGAAGAAAATATAGAAAGCCAAAGAGCATTTTAGTCGTTGTATCAAAAGAATCACCTATGTCTAAGGCTTGTAGAAATTTGGCCGGTTTTGATGTTTCAAATGTAAAATCACTTAATGCAGAGTTGTTAGCTCCGGGTGCAGTTCCTGGAAGAACCACAGTTTGGTCTTTAGACTCTATTGAAAAAATGAACAAGGAGAAATTGTTTGAGTAAAATGAAACAGTACAGAATAATAAAATATCCATTGGCAACTGAAAAGGCAGTTAGATTAATGGAATCAGAGAACAAATTACTCTTTGTTGTAGATAATAATGCTAAAAAACATGAAATAAAGGAAGCTATCGAGAAAGAATTTAAGTTGAAAGTTGTAAAAGTCAACACTTTATTTGATAGGGATGGAAACAAAAGAGCTTACATCTCAGTTTCACCTGAAACACCTGCAATTGATGTTGTAACACAATTAGGATTAATGTAAAATGGGAAAACGAATTATTTCACAGAGAAGAGGAAGGGGAACTTCTAGATATAGAACTCCTGGTCATAGATTTGTCTCTCCTATTTTCCATAGACCTTACGATGATGTTGAGAAAAATAGTGTTATTAATGGTGTTGTTAGGGATTTTTTGAATTGTCCTGGTCATTCTGCTCCTTTGGCAGAGATAGAATATGAAAATGGAGATAGAGGATTGGTTTTAGCTACTCATGGTATTTATACTGGTAAAAAAGTTCAGTCTGGAAAACTTTCTAAGGTAGAAGTTGGAAATACAATTCCATTGAAGAGTGCAAAAATAGGTACTATTATTCATAATGTAGAATCAAAAGTTGGAGATGGTGGAAAACATATAAGATCTGCTGGCTCATTTGCAACCATTGTTTCTAGAACTAAGACAAAGGTTTCTGTTAAGATGCCTTCAAAGAAAATAAAACAATTTGATATTGATTGTAGAGCAACTGTTGGTGTTGTGTCTGGCGGTGGAAGAAAAGATAAACCAATAGTAAAAGCTGGAAAGAGACATTTTATAATGAAAGCAAGAAATAAATTGTACCCACAAACATCTGGTGTAGCAATGAACGCTGTTGATCATCCATTTGGATCTGGTAGGGGAAGACATATTGGAAAGGCAAAGACAGTTTCAAGACATGCTCCTCCTGGAAGAAAAGTAGGTTCAATTTCACCAAAGAGGACAGGTAAGAAGTAAAATGGCAAAAGAACTAACTTACAAAGGTAAAACCAAGGAAGATTTGGATAAGATGAATATGCAGGACTTTGCTAAATTAGTTCCTGCTAGAAATAGAAGAACTATTTTGAGAGGATTTACTGATGCCCAGAAAAGATTGTTGAAAAAAATATCTGCAACAAGAGTTGGAACTTTTAAGAAAAATATAAAGACTCATTGTAGAGAAATGGTAATTTTACCTGAAATGATTGGATTAATTATTCATGTTCATAACGGAAAGGTGTTCATGCCTGTTGCAGTTGTATTTGAAATGCTTGGACACAGACTAGGAGAATTCGTAGATACAAGATCTAGAATTAAGCACAGTGCTCCTGGTATTGGTGCTACAAGATCTAGTGCGTCTCAATCGGTTAAGTAAAGATGGTAGAAGATAAAACTACAAAGAAGGAAGAAGCGAAGAAGGAAAAACCTAAAGTGGAGAAGAAAGAAACTCCAAAGGTTAAATCCGAGAAAGCACATTTTGCTAGTGTTAGAGTTAGAAATCTTCCGATATCTACAAAACAATCTGTTGAGATTGCAGGTTATCTTAGGGGAAGGGAATTGAGTAAGGCAAAATCATTTTTGCAAGATGTTATTGATAAGAAAAGGGCTGTTCCATTTAAGAGATACAATAGAGACATGGGACATAAGCCAGGAAAGATTGCATCTGGAAGATATCCAGAGAAAGCTTCAAAACATTTCCTTATGCTTTTGAATTCTTTGGAAGGAAATGCAGAAAATAAAGGTTTGAATGTTGAAATGTTAAAACTTTCAGAAGTTATTGCAAACAAAGGTCCTGATCAATGGCATTATGGAAGATTAAGAAGAAGAAAAATGAAGAGAACTCACTTGGAAATTAAGGCGGTGGAAATAGAAAAATGATTGAGAGAGATATTATTAAGAAAAATTTGAAAGAATTTCAAATAATGGAGCATATGTCTGACGTAGTTGGTAAGTCTGGTTATAGCCATACGGAAATACAAAGGACTCCATTGGGTGAAAAAATTATAGTTTATACTTCAAAACCAGGTTTAATTGTTGGAAGCAAAGGTAAAGGAATTAAAGATTTGACAGATGTGTTAAAGAATAAATTTGGTTTGGAAAATCCTCAAATAGAAGTTAGTGAGATTGACAGGCCTTTCTTGAATCCTAAATCCGTTGCTAAAGAAATTGTAAGCTCGTTTGAGAGATTTGGTCCAAGACGTTTCAAGTTTACTGGTTACAAAATGTTAGATATGATAATGACTGCAGGTGCACAAGGTGCAGAAATAGTAATTACTGGAAGAGGTATTCCAAGTACAAGATCTAAGAGTTGGAGATTTTCAGCAGGACACCTTAAGAAATCTGGTGACGTATCTGAGAATCTTGTTTCAAGAGGATATGCAATTGCACATTTAAAATCTGGAGCTATTGGGGTAAAAGTAACAATACTTACTCCTGATGTTGAATTACCTGATACAATTAATATAAGAGAAATTCAGGTCGAAGAAACAGAAGCTGAAGAAGTTAAGGAAGAGAAAGAAGAAGTTGTAGAGAAAAAGGTTGAGGAGAAAGAAACTGTAAAAGAAAAGCCTGCAGAAAAAGAAGTTCCTAAAGTAGAAAAACTGGTTGAGAAAAAGGAATTAAAGAAAACAGAACCAGAAAAAGTTCCAACTGCAGCAGAACTTAAGAAAATGAAGGAAGAGAAAGATGGCAATACTAAGAAAGAATGAATTAACTCAAATGAATGAGAAAGCCTTGGATGGTAAGCTGGTTGAGTTAAAGAAGGAACTAATCAAAATTAATGCTCAGGTTGCAATAGGTACTGTTCCAGAAAATCCTGGAAAGATTAAGGAAATAAAAAGAACTGTTGCAAGAATTAACACACTGAAGAAACTCAAGGGAGGTATTGAAAAGGTATGAGCGACGTATGCCCAAAGTGTGGCCTACCAATGGATCTTTGTGTTTGTGAAACCATATCCAAAGAGGAACAAAGAATTACTGTTAGGAAGGACAAAAAGCGTTACGGAAAACTTGTGACGATTATTGAAGGTCTTGACCCAAACAGTATAAATATAAAGGATTTGGCAAAGCAGCTTAAGAATAAATTCGCTTGTGGTGGAACTCACAAGGAAGGAACGATTGAACTGCAAGGCGATCACATTTCAAAGGTCAAGGAAGAGCTTATCAAACTCGGCTTTAATCCAGACACGATAGCGTAAAATGAAGTGGAAAGGTGGATTAATTGGCTCCCATATAGAGGTGGTAGAATCCGAAAACAAGGATTTGGTAGGTTTGAAAGGAGAAGTAATTGACGAAACGAAGAATATGATTGTGGTCGAAAACAAAGGAACAAAAAAAATAATCAAAAGTCAAGTCGTGATTAAAATTGATGGAAAAATTGTCGATGGAAAATCGATGGTCGGACATCTAAAGGACAGGATAAAATGAGCGAAAGAAAAGAAATCAAAGTTGAAGCGAATGTACTTAGCAAGAAGTGCGACGATAAGAAATGTCCAATTCATAATGGATTAAGTTTGAGGGGTCGTGTCTTTAGAGGCAAAGTTGTTTCAAAAGATACTCACAAAACTGCAAGAGTTCAGCTATCTAGAATTAGACCAGTTAGAAAGTATGAAAGATTTGAACATAGAACTTCAAAGTTCAGCGTGCATAATCCTCTTTGTTTAGATTGTAATGTAGGTGATGATGTAAAAATTGTCGAATGTAGACCAATCAGTAAGACAAAGAAATTTGTAATAATTGAGAAATTAAAATGAAAGCGATAAAGGCAAGGATACCAAGATGTATTGTAAGGGGCTCCAAGATGGAAATCTGTGATAATTCCGGCGGTAAAATTGCATATTTAATTTCGATAAAAGGATCCAAGACAGTTAAAGGAAGGTTTCCTTCTGCTGGAGTTGGTGACCTTGTTAATGTTTCAGTAATAAAGGGAGATAAAAGTATTAGAAAGCAAGTTGTTCCTGCTGTTGTTGTAAGACAATCAAAGGAATATAGAAGATTGGATGGAACTAGAATAAAATTTAGCGATAATGCAGTTATAATTTGTAAAGATGAGAAAGGAAATCCAAAAGGGACTTCATTCAAGGGTCCAATAGCTAAGGAGGCAACCGAAAGGTGGTCAGCAGTTGGTAAGCTGGCAAAAATTATTGTTTAAAATGAAATCAGGTTTTTCAATTACATGGAAAGGAAGCAAACAACCTAGAAAGCAGCGTAAGTATGTTTACAATGCACCTAGTCATATTAGAAGTAAATTGATGTCTGCTCCTCTTTCAAAAGAATTGAGACAAAAATATGGAAAAAGAAATGCTCCGATAAGAAAAGGAGACAAAGTTAAGATACTTAGAGGACAATTCAAAGGAAAAACTGGTGCAATATCTGAAGTCAACAGATCCAATCTGAGAGTGTATGTAGAAAATGTTGGCATATTAAAAAAAGATAGCAGCAGAGTTCCATATCCCATTCATCCATCAAATATGGTGATAACTGAAATAAAAGTAGAGGACAAAAAGAGAAAAGCAAGTTTAGAGAGGAAACAAAATGGTAAAAAACCACATCAAAAGACTGGCAGCTCCTAAGACATGGCCTATTAACAGAAAGGCTCATGCTTGGATAGCAAAACCTAACTCGGGAACACATAGTTTAGATAGTTGTATATCTCTTGGAACATTTTTGAAAGAGTTTTTGAAAATATGTAGAAGTTCTAGAGAAGTTAAATTCATTATTTCAAAGGGCCTTGTAAAGGTTGACGGTAAGATTAGAAAGGATAAGAACTTTCCCGTTGGTCTTATGGATATTGTTACTGTGAAAGATAAAAATTACAGAATATTGTTTAGTACTAAAGGAAAATTGACTTTCGTTGAAGTTTCTGCTGCTGAATCTAAGTTGAAACCTAAGAAAATTATTGGTAAAACTTCAATCAAAGGTAAGAAGTTGCAAATAAACTTGTTTGATGGAACAAATGTTCTCTCTGATAAGAAAGATTGGAAAACTTATGATACTTTGATATTTAGCGAAGGTAAACTAAAAGAAAAGGTAGACTTTGAAAAAGGTGCTGTTGTTTATATTACTGGTGGAAAGCAAGTAGGAAAAGCCGGTATTTTGAAGAGTGTTGAGGAATCAAAGAGTCTTCAACCTAAAAAAATAGTTTTCAGTGATGGAAAAACAGACTTTGAAACACTGAAAGACTTTGCATTTGTGATTGGCAAAGATAAACCAATGATCACGCTTCCAAATGAATAAGATGAAAGAAATTAGGATAGAGAAAATAACTCTGAATAAAGGTGTTGGAGAAGCCGGAGAGAATTTGAAAAAGGCATCTAAGCTTTTACATACGATCTCTTCTAGAAAGACAGTAAACAATACATCCAGCAAAAGAATACCTACATGGGGAGTTAGACCTGGTTTAGAGATAGGTACAAAGGTAACTATTAGAAGCAAGGAAGCTGAAGAGCTTTTGAAAAGATTGTTTGTTGCAGTTGAAAATAGAATAAAACCCACTTCATTTGGAAAGGATGGAAACTTTTCGTTTGGAATTCCAGAATATATCGAAATTCCTGGAGTACAATACGATCCTGAAATTGGAATTGTTGGTTTGGAAGTTGCTGTTACTTTGGAGAGACCTGGTTATAGAGTTAAGAAGAGAAAGTATGACAAAGCAAAAGTTGGTAGAAAGCACATTATAACTAAGGATGAAGCAATAGAGTATGTTCAAACAAAATTTAATGTAAAAGTGGAGGTAGAAGAGTAAAATGACCACTAGCGATCATAGAAAAGCATTCAAGCAGCTTAAGGCAAAACCCGCAAAGTTGACAAAGTTCATCAAGCACAATAAGCCAAAGAAAAGAAGTTGTGGAAAGGCGCTAAGAAAATGTAGGAGATGTGGAAGAAACGGTGCACATATTCAAAAATATGGTATGGGTTTGTGCAGACAGTGCTTTAGGGAAGTAGCAAAGAGCATTGGTTTCAAAAAATACAGTTGAGGTTAAAAAATGTCATTAAACGATCCATTAGCAAATGCAATGTCTCACATTTTGAATTGTGAGAAGAAAAGTATCAAGACTACTATAATCAAGAATGCATCAAAATTGATAAAATCTGTTTTTGATATTCTTAAGAATAATAATTATGTTGGCGATTTCAAATCTATTGAAAGTACTAAAGGAGAAACTTTGGAAATTACTTTGAACGGCACCATAAATAAGTGTGGAGTAATAAAGCCTAGGTTTTCCGTAAAGAAGAATGAATACGAGAAATTTGAGAAGAGATATCTTCCAGCACATGACTTCGGTATAATTATTGTATCTACTCCAAAAGGTTTGATGACACATAAAGAGGCAGTAGAGAAAGGCTTAGGAGGAAAACTAATCGCTTATTGTTATTAAAATGGTTAAGGTAAATCTGAGAGACACAGTAAAAATTCCCGAAGGCGTTGAAGTAACTTTGGAACCTTTAATTATGAAAGTTACAGGACCAAATGGCAACCTTGAGAGGAAATATTTTTATCCTGGTCTTAAAGTAAAGAAGGAAGATTCTACACTTTCTCTTGAATATGCTAACGCATCTAAGAGAGAGAAAACCGTTTTGAAAACTTTGAAGGCTCATATAATAAATATGTTTGTTGGCGTTAAGAAAGATTTTGTTTATACTTTGAAAATATGTTCAGGACACTTTCCAATGACTGTAACTCAAGAAGGCAATAAAGTGGTAATTAAGAACTTTTTGGGAGAAAAAATACCAAGAAGTGCAAAGATACTTGAAACTGTCAACGCTAAGATTGACAAAGATATAATTACTCTTTCCGGACCAGATATTGAAGCAGTTGGTCAGAGCGCAGCAAATCTGGAAAAATCTACTAGGATTACAAACAGAGATAGAAGGAGATTCCAGGATGGAATTTACATAACAAAAAAGGCTGAGGAGCAACAAGAATGAAAGAATTATTGGAAATTAGAAAAACTTTGAAGGCAAGAAAGCCAAAGTTTGTGAGAAAGGATTCCAATAAATTGAAAGGCAAAACAATGTCTAAATGGAGAAAGCCAAGAGGTTTGCATAATAAGCGTAGATTGCATAAAAAAGGACATCAGAAAAATCCTTCTGTTGGATATAGATCCCCAAAGTTAGTTAGATCTTTACAATTGGATGGAAAATCACTTTATTATTTAAAAAATGTTGCTGACTTGAAAGAATTTGATAATACAAAATATCAAGCAGTCATAGCATCTAATGTTGGTTTGAAAAATAAGGTTAAAATTTTAGAGAAATGCCTTGCAGATAATATATCTGTTTCAAATGTTAAAGATATCAAATTATTTTTAGAAAGTACAAAAACTTTGTTAGCTAAGAGGAAAGATATGTCTAAGAGTAGAAAGACTAAGAGGAAGAAGGAAGAAGATAAGGCTACAAAGAAGAAGGAAGAGAAAAAAGAGAAGAAGGAAGACGAAAAGAAACAAGATGAAGTAAAGAAAGATGTAATGAGTGCTAAGCAAGAAGAAAAGAAGACTCCTAAAACAATTGATGTTAAAAAAGATACAACCAAAGCAAAAAGCGGACATTTGGCAAGAAGTGTTCCTGGAACTAAACAATGAACTTAGATAAGCAAAAGAAATTATCATCCAAGGTATTTGGGGTTGGTAAAAAGAGAATAACTTTTGATAGTGATAAGCTTTCTGAGATAAAGGAAGCAATAACTAGGTCCGACATAAGGGCATTGGGTGTATTGAAAGCAGTTAAGAAAAAACAGAAGAGCTCAGTTTCAAGAGTAAGAGCAAGAAAGCTTCTTAAACAGAAGAGAAAAGGAAGAAAGACCGGCTCAGGATCAAGAGAAGGAAAAAGAACTGCTAGACTTGGAGATAAAAGAGCATGGATAAATAAGATTAGAATTCAAAGAGCTTTTGCAAAAGAATTGAGAGATAAAAAGTTAATCTCAGTTCCAACTTATAGATCAATTTATAGAAAAATAAAAGGTGGTTATTTCAGAAGCAAAGGTCACGTAAAAACATACTTAACAGATAATAGGTTATTTGAAAATGTCAAGAAGTAAAACACACACAACTCAGTTTAAGAGAAAGAGAAAAGGTAAGACTGATTACAAGAAGAGAATAAAATTCATATCTTCTGGTAAGACTAGGATAGTCTTGAGACCTTCTACAAATAAGATCACTATACAGGCGGTTGAATTTATGGAGAATGGTGATAAAATTTTGCTTACTGTTGATTCTATAGGGCTTAAAAAATTGGGTTGGAAAGGTTCCACTGGAGGAATTCCTGCAGCATACTTAACCGGATTACTTTTTGGACAAAAAGCCAAAGGAAAAATTACTGAAGGTGTTATAGATATTGGCCTTCATTCAATAACAAAAGGAACAAGATTGCCTTCTGCAATTAAGGGCATAGTTGATTCCGGAATAGATGTTCCTCACTCTGAAGATATATTTCCAAAGGAAGATGTTTTAAACGGGAAATTAATCTCGAATTATTCTTCTGAATTGAAGAAATCTGATGAGGAGAAGCACAAAAGACAATTTTCAAAATATTTAAAAGAAGGGTTGAATCCCGAGGATTTACCTAAAAATTTTGAAGAAGTAAGGAGTAAATTAAGTTCAAATGGAAAGGAAAAGAAACAATAGGAAAAGACCTGATGCAGTTTCCAGAAGGGAATCCGAATTATCTAGAAAGGAAGAGGCTATTTCAAATTGGATTCCTAAAACTGAATTAGGAAAAAAGGTAAAAGCCGGAGAGATAAAAAATATTGATGAAATACTTGATAATGGTTTGAAAATACTTGAGCAAGAAATTGTTGATGTTCTTTTGCCCGAGTTGGAATATGATTTAGTTACTGTAGGCCAATCTAAAGGTAAGTTTGGCGGAGGTAAGAGGAGTATTTGGAAACAAACTCAGAAGAAAACTAGTGAAGGTAATAAACCAAAATTCTCTACAATTGCTATTGTTGGTAACAAAAACGGTTATGTTGGTCTTGGAAGAGGAAAAGCAAAGGAAACTGTTCCAGCCAGAGAAAAAGCAATTAGAAATGCAAAGTTGAGTATTATGAAGATTAGAAGAGGTTGCGGTTCATGGTCTTGTGCATGTGGGGAAAATCATTCCATTCCAATTAATGCACTTGGAAAATGTGGAAGTGTAAAGATTAGTCTTATTCCTGCACCAAAAGGAACTAAGTTGACTGCACATAAAGAGATACAAAAAATATTGAAGTTTGCAGGTATAAAAGATGTATATTCAAAAACGTATGGGCAAACAAAGACACAATTGAATTTAGTTAGTGCATGCATGGATGCTTTCAAAAAATTAAACTCTATGAAAATAAGACCAGAGTATCATAAGATATCTGGTTTGACGGAAGGAAAGGATGACTAAAGTAGCTATAATTAGGATTGCTGGACAACAAGGGTTAGTTAGAAAGGTAAAGAATACTTTCAAACTATTGAACTTGCATAAAAAGAATACTTGTGCAGTTTTAGATTCAACTGATGATGTTAAAGGCATGATTAAGGTAATAAAAGATCATTCTACTTGGGGAGAGATAGATAAGGAAACACTTTCTCTTTTAATTGAGAAGAGAGGAAGATTGCCTGGTAATATTTTAGTTGAAGAAAGTTATCTTAAGGAAAAAGTAAAGAAAAACTTTGATGAATTATCTTCTGAATTAATTGATGGCAAAATTAAGATAAAAGATATTCCTGGTTTGAAACCATTTTTCAGATTAAACCCTCCTACAAAGGGCTATGCACCTAAGGGAACTAAGAAGCCATTTTCACTTGGCGGTGCTTTAGGTTATAGAAAAGACAAAATTAATGATTTGATACAAAGGATGTTATAAAATGCCTGTAAATAAGAGAAAGAAAAAAACTAGAATGCGAGCAAAGACCACTCATGGTTATGGTTCTATGAAAAAACATAGAGGAGCAGGTAATCGTGGTGGAAGAGGTAATGCTGGAACTGGTAAAAGAGCAGATCAGAAGAAACCAACTATATTGAAAGAATTTGGTTTGGCTTATTTCGGTAAGAAAGGTTTCAAAAATCAGAGAAGAGTTGGTAAGAAGAATAAAGTTTTGAATTTAGCATATATTAATGATAATTTAGATAAAGAAGTTGGTGGATTTTTCATATTTGATGCTTCTAAATACGATAAAGTTTTAGGTACTGGAAATTTAACAAAGAAAGTAAAAGTAAAGTGTAAATCATTTTCAAAGACTGCTATTGAGAAAATAAAGGAAGCGGGTGGAGAAACTGAAATATGTTCCTAAAAACCTTGATGGCCAATCTGCCAGAAGTTAGAGGTCCAACTCAAAGATTGTCCTTTAAAGAAAAATTGAAGTGGACTGGAATAATTTTGTTTTCATTCTTTATTCTTTCTATGATTCCTTTGTTTGGTTTGGGTCAAAACTCTTTAGCTCAATTTGAACAGTTATCCATTATTCTTGGAGCAAGCTTTGGTTCCATTATGTCTTTGGGTATTGGTCCAATTGTTACTGCATCTATTGTTTTGCAGCTTTTGACTGGATCAGGTATATTAAATATTGATTTGACAACTGCAGAAGGTAAGAAATACTTCCAAGGTTTGCAAAAATTACTTGCAATCTTTTTCATAGTATTTGAAGCTTTTATTTATGTATTCATGGGTGGTTTGGCACCACTTGCAACATTAGCTCCTTCTTTGTATAGGACAATGCAGTTCGTTTTAGCTTTTCAGTTAGTCCTTGGTGGATTTTTAATTTTATTTATGGACGAAGTTGTATCTAAATGGGGCTTTGGTTCTGGTGTTAGTTTATTTATTGCGGCAGGAGTTTCGCAAGAGATATTTATTAGAGCATTTTCTCCATTGAGTACTGCAGGTAAACTTGCTTTTGGTTCTGGTTTGCCACCTGTTGGTGCAGTTTGGGTATTCTTTAGATCTTTGATGAATGCAGATATTTGGGGAGCAGCCATGCCTTTCTTTGCAATATTATTTACCGTTGTTGTTTTTGTTATGTCTGTTTATGCTCAGGCTATGAAAGTTGAGATTCCATTATCTTTTGGAAGAATTAGAGGTCATGGAATGAGATGGCCTTTGAAATTTATTTATACATCTAACATTCCAGTTATTTTGGTTGCTGCTTTGTTGGCTAACGTTCAATTGTGGGCAAGGTTATTCCAGAACAGAGTTGGTGAAACCGGGGCTATGGCTTGGATTTCACAACATATATTTGGACAGTTTTCTGGACAGGTTCCTATTTCAGGTTTAGTTTATTGGACATACTCTCCTAACTTAGTTGAGTATGTAATGAGTGGGATGAGATCTGGAGTTTGGGGAGTTACTCCTATACTTCAAGCATTGTCTTACATGTCTTTCATGGTTCTTGGAGCAGTTGTGTTCTCTATTTTCTGGGTACAAACATCTGGAATGGATGCAAAGTCACAGGCTAAACAAATATTATCTTCTGGATTGCAAATGCCTGGCTTTAGAAGAGACCCAAGAGTTTTAGAGAGTGTTTTGAAGAGATACATTACTCCTTTGACGGTTATGGGTGGTGCGGCAGTTGGTATTTTAGCAGCTACTGCAGATCTTACTGGTGCGTTGTCTAGAGGAACTGGTATCTTGTTAGCTGTTATGATTATTTATAGGTTATATGAAGATATTGCTCAACAGCATATGATGGATATGAATCCTGCTTTGAGAAAAATGATGGGGGGAGAGTAAGGCTTAAAAAGAATATTGCTGAAAGTTAAAGAATGGTATTCGACAATTTTTTCAATAGTGTTTTTGGATGGGCTATAGAAGCTGACCCCCTTGGAGGATTAATTTTCATATCTTTTGTTTTGACTCTTCTGATTACATTGGCTTACAAGTTTATGACCGATCAAGATCTGATGAAGTCTGTTAAAGCAGAGATGAAAGAAATAAGAAAGGAGATGAAAGAGTTTAAAGATAATCCTGAGAAAGTCATGGAACTACAAAAAAAGTCCATGGATAAGTCAATGATTCAAATGAAAAACTCTTTTAAACCGATGCTTATCACCTTTATTCCACTTATAATCATCTTTGGATGGTTGAGAAGTGTATATGCCGAGGAAGTAGTTAAATTCCTATGGATAGACAGTTGGTTATGGATATATATTATATTTTCCATAATCTTCAGCATAGCATTGAGAAAATTTATGAAGGTACACTAAAATGCCAGCAGGAAAACATAAATCAAGAACGTTAAGAAGAGTGTTTGTGAAAACACCTAGTGGGAAGAATGTCGTTCATTATAAAAAAAGAAGTTTGAGCATAAGGAAGTGTAGCTCTTGTAAGAAACCTTTGCAAGGAATTCCAAAATTAATACAATCAAAGTTTAAGAGCTTGTCAAAAACAAAGAAAAGACCTTCTAGGCCGTATGGTGGAGTATTGTGTTCTGCTTGTAGTAGGAAAAAGATAAAGGAGCAAATTGAGTAAAATGTTTGAAGTTGGAAGAGTTTGTGTCAAAATTGCTGGAAGGGATGCTGGACAGACTGCAGTAGTTGTTGATGTTATGAAAGATGGTTTTGTTCTAATAGATGGGAATGTTAGAAGAAAGAAATGTAATGTTAAACATTTGGAACCATTGAAGGATGTTCTTAAAATAAAAAAAGGTGCGACTACAACAGATGTTCGTAAAGCTATGGCTACTTCTAAAATGAAAGTTGTTGAGAAAAAGAAAGTTAAGAGAAGCCCGCCTAAGAAGAAAGTTGAAACTAAAGAGAAAAAGAAAAAATGAAAGGATTAGATAAAGAGCAGTTGCAAGCTCTTGAAATGCAGCTCATGAGTCATAATTTGAACAATCTTAAGAGTCAAATTGATGCAATATCTCAACAAATAGTTGAATTAGAAGGATTAAAAGAAGGCCTTGGCGGTTTGGAAGATATGGATGATAAAAAATCTTTTGTTCCATTTGGAAGCGGAGTTTTTTTAGAGTCTGAGATAAAGAAACCAAAAGATGTTCTAATGAATGTTGGTGCAGGTATTCTTGTTAAAAAAGATTTCAAATCCGCAGTTAATATTATTGGTAATCAGATAACTGAGTTGAAGAAAATCTCTGTTGAGATGAATTCTGAAGTCCAAAAGATAGAATCCCAGCTTGTTTCTCAGTAACCAAATATATTTAAGACATAGGGCGTTTCCTTTTTTTATGGAAGTAAATTTTTTGAAGTATTACTCTAGATTGGATGTGCAAAGAGGAATTGCAGCGAACTGTAAAGATAGAGAGGTTGGCGTGCAATTGGGTTTAGATAGGTTCGCTAGACGGCCAAATATAATTCAATATGATGGAGAGGTGTTGGATTTTGCCAAAGATGGTGGCACTTCGTTTCATATTTCCGAGGAAAGATGGTCTGATCCTTTGTCTTTGGAACCGGGAATGCCTAAGAAGAAGTTAGATAATTTGAGGGCTGGCTGGGATCTTGTTCTTGATGTTGATAGTCCTGATTTAGAAGATTCAAAGGTAGTTTCACACTTTCTTGTTGAGGCTTTGAAATTTAATGATGTAAAAAGCATATTTGTGAAGTATTCCGGAAACAAAGGTTTCCATATTGTTGTTCCTTTTGAAGCATTTCCTGTTGAAGTCAATGATATTTTGATAAAAGATCAGTTTCCTGATGGACCTAAAATAATAACTGAGTATTTAATTAGCATAATAAAGAAACATTTGATTGAGAAATTTGAGGAGAGGGTTGATGAAGCTCTAAAGATTGATACTGTTTTGATATCTAGCAGACATATGTATAGGGCTCCCTATTCTATGCATGAAAAGAGTGGTTTAGTTAGCTTGCCAATAAAGCCAGAAAATATATTGGGTTTTGATAAAAGTTTGGCCAATCCAGAAACAGTAAAATTTGATGTTGAATTTTTGGAAAATAGAGATAAAATAATTGAGAAAGATGCAACTAATCTTATGATGCAGGCCTTTGATTGGCATTATCGAAAAAAAGAGAGAGAAGTTAGGAGAGAAGAGCATTTGGAAACTACTGGTGCGGCAAAAAAATATGAGGAATTTACTGATAAAGTTCCTGAGGAATTCTTCCCCGAAAGCATAAAAAAAGGTTTAGAAGGTTTAGAAGATGGAAAAAAGAGATTTTTGTTCATTTTATTGAATTTTTTGAAAACTGTTGGTTGGGGTTTTGAAGATATTGAAAAATTAGTTAGAAAGTGGAATGATCAAAATCCCGAACCTTTGAAAGAAGGTTATATATTGTCTCAATTAAACTGGCATAAAAGGCAGAGAGAGAAAATACTTCCTCCAAACTATGATAATAGTGGTTATTATGATGATTTGGGCATTCCTGACCCAGAACACATTATGAAGAAGTTCAAAAATCCCGCAAATTACGCAATTTTCATGTATAAACGCCGTAAAAAGTAACTTTTATAAATAGCCTCTCGTAAGCCTATGGCATGGGAAGAATCAAGACTACAATGATCAAAAGGGTAACTCTGAAGCTATTTAGAGATAATCCAGATAAATTTAAGAGTAATTTCTCAGATAATAAGAAAGTAGTTGAAGAGTTGGTAGAAGTTAGATCTAAGAAACTAAGGAATATTATAGCCGGATATATGACTAGACTGGCAAGGCAACAGAAATCATAATCATTTTTTACGGAGGTAATGAATATGGCAGAAGACACGACTCAGCAACCAGATGCAAGGCGAGAAGTACAAAAACGTAACAGCGATGATAATGTGGTTTTTATTGGCGGTAAGCCGTTTATGAACTATGTTACGGGTGTTGTTATGCAGTTTACGACCCAGAATGCCAATGAAATTGTTGTTAAGGCAAGAGGAAAGTTTATTTCTAGGGCTGTAGATGTCGCTGAAGTAGCTACTAGGAGATTTTTAGAGAACACTTGTGAGATTAGTAAGATTGATATAGGCAGTGAAGAGTTCAAGAACAAAGAGGGAAAACAAGTTAGAGTATCAACT
Source organism: Candidatus Woesearchaeota archaeon (assembly GCA_964393215.1). Taxonomy (GTDB): domain Archaea; phylum Nanobdellota; class Nanobdellia; order SCGC-AAA011-G17; family PNOQ01; genus CAYFNK01. The sequence goes on along the minus strand of CAYMSW010000001.1, from coordinate 41,541 downwards.
ATTGAGATTACTTTGGGGAAGAAGTAAACTTGTAAAGATATTTGTCTAGATTTATCTTATTTTCTTTTATTTCTACACCTTCTTCTTTTAGAATTTTTATTTTATTTTTTAATCCCGATGCGAATCCTCCTAAAGAACCATTTGCGTTGATAACTCTGTGACATGGAACTTCTGGTGCATATGGGTTTTTGTTCATTGCATTCCCAACTGCCCTGTAGGCTTTTGTGTTCAATGCATTTGCTATTTCTTTGTAAGTTGTTATTTTTCCTTTGGGAACTTTCTTAAGTAATTCATAGCATTTTTCGTTGAATGATTTCATATTTTTGTTTGGTTGTCTGAATTTAATAATCTATCTCAAAGAAACCTTTAAATAACAAATAATTTAAAAATGATGTAGAGGTGACTATGGAGTTTTCGCAGATCTTTTCGATATTGAACCAGAACATTCTTGTTGATATTGGACTCTTGATAATTCTTGCCACAATTATCGCTTATTTTGCTAGATTGTTGAAGCAACCACTTATTCCAGCATATATTGTTACTGGTCTAATTTTGGGTCCGATTGGTTTTGGTTTGATTGAAGATCAAGAGTTGATTAGAGCTATATCTGAATTTGGTATTGCGTTTTTATTGTTCGTAGTTGGGTTGGAAATTAATCTGTCAAAGCTTAAACATGTTGGTGCTGTCGCAAGCGTTGGCGGTTTGATACAGGTTCTTGCTGTTTATTTTGTAGGATTCTATACTGCATCTTGGCTAGGTTTCTCATACTTTGAATCTCTGATTGTTGGTTTATTCTTAGCATTTAGCAGTACTATGATTGTAATTAAGCTGTTGTCTGATAAGAATGAGTTAGATACTTTGCACGGTAAAATTGCCTTGGGAATATTGATTGTTCAAGATATTGTTGTAATTCTGGCAATGGCTATGTTGAGTAACTTTGGAAACTTTGAGTTATCCACTATTGCTATTGCGATGGCTAAAGGATTGCTTCTATTTGTAATTGCTTTCTTGGCAGGTAGGTTTATTTTCCCTTGGATTTTTGGTTTTGCAGCAAGAACTAAGGAATTATTATTCTTGTCTTCGTTGACTGTCCTGTTCTTGTTTGCGATTGTTGCTCATTTACTTGACTTTTCAATAGCCATTGGTGCTTTCTTGGGCGGTATTGCTCTATCTAATCTTCCTTATTACATGGATATAATTGGTAAGGTAAATCCGTTGAAGAGCTTCTTTTCAACAATATTCTTTGTTGCAATAGGTATGCAACTTGCTCCTTTCTCATTTGCACAGAATTGGAAGATTCTTGGAATTTTGTTCTTGATTATAATATTTGTAAAGCCAATAATTATATTCTTAGTTGTAAACTTATTTGGATATGAAAAGAGAACTTCTTTCTTGACTGGATTGAGTATGGGTCAAACTAGTGAATTCTCTTTGATTTTGGTAACCTTGCCTTTTGTTTTCGGACTTATTTCCACTGAGTTGTTTACAATAATTATATTCTTGACTATTGTTACTATGGGTTTGACTTCTTATTTGTTAGAGTTCAAAAATGTTTTTTATAGAATCTTTTCTCCAATTTTAACTTTTTTTGAAAAGGTTCAATTAAAGCATAGAAAAATGGAATACCTCGCAAAGAGTCATGCCAAAACAGTTGTTTTAATTGGTAAACATAGGATGGGTTCTATTTTCTATGACACTTTGAGGAGAATGAGGAGAAGCACTATTGTTGTTGATAACAATCCAGATATAATAAAACATATGATATCAAGAGGAGAGTCTTGTATTTATGGTGATATTAATAATACTGAAGTTTTGGAAAAGTTAAATCTCAGAAAGGTTAAGGTCATAATATCTACTGTTCCTGATGAAGAAGATACTTTATTCTTGTTAGATTATGTGAAGAAGATTAATCCAAAAATTAAAGTTTTGTTGACTGCTCAGCACGTTCATGAAGCAGATAAATTGTATGAGAAAGGTGCCGATTATGTAATTCTTCCGCACATTTTGGGCGGTGAAAAGGTTTCTTTGATTATACAAAGAGTTTTGAAAGATTCTGGATATGCAAAGAAATTGAAAGATAAGCACTATAAGTATTTGCATAAATTGATGAAAGAATAGTGGCGCCTCCCGGATTTGAACCGGGGACCTCTGCCGCATGAGAGCAGCATTCTAACCACTGAACTAAGGCGCCCTAGAATCGGGTGAGAATTTTATTTTAAAAAGCTTTTTATCTTGGATTTTTCCTCTTCCATTTCTTCTTTTGATATTTTAATCTTTGGCCATGTGAAAAGTAGTTCTTTATTTTTGTTTCTTGGGATAATATGATAGTGTACGTGTGGCACTATCTGTCCTGCTTCTGGCTTGTTATTTTGGTTAACATTGTACCCTTGGTTGAATTTTAATAGTGCTTTAGCTATTTTTTGCACTGTTTTTTGTGTTGTCAGCATAGTTTCTTCGTCCATTTCGTCCATTGTTTCAAAATGTTTCTTTGGGATTACTAAAGTGTGTCCTTTTGCTACCGGTTCTATGTCTAAGAAAGCTATTGTTTCTTCGTCTTCATAGACTTTTTCTGCAGGAATTTCTCCTTTTGCTATTTTACAAAATATACAGTCTGTCATTTTTTATATGGACCTGCCGGGAATCGGACCCGGTTCTCAACGCTGCCAGCGTTGTGTGATACCACTACACCACAAGCCCCTAACCTTTGATTACTCCAAGCGGTTTTAATCTTGCCACTTTTTTTCCAATACCTACTTCATCTGCGACTTTTATTACTTCGTCAACGTCCTTGTAGGCTCCCGGAGCTTCTTCGGTTATTCCTCTTCTTGATGCTGCCTTAATATAAATTTTGTTTTTCTCTAAATCCCCCATTATTTTCTCTGAACCAAATCTTTTATTGGCTTCATGTCTTGACATTAGTCTTCCTGCGCCATGAGGTGTACTTGAAAATGTTTCGTTCATTGCTTTATCTGTTCCAACTAAAATATATGACGCGGTTCCCATTGAACCTGGAATTAAGATGGGTTGGCCAACTTTTCTGTAAACTTTTGGTATTTCTTTATGTCCTGGTCCAAATGCTCTTGTAGCTCCTTTTCTGTGAACGTAAACTTTTGTTTTTTTTTCTTTGATTGTGTATTCTTCAACCTTTGCAATATTGTGTGCAACATCATAGATCAAATCTAGTTTGGCACTGCCAAATACTTTGTTAAACGCCTTTCTTGCTTGGTAAGTAATTATTTGTCTATTGCACCAACCGAAGTTTGCTGCTGCACTCATTGCACCCAAATAATCTTTTGCAAGTTTAGAATCTGTTGGAGCATATGCTAGGTCTTTTTCTGGAAGTTTTGAAACTACCTCTGGGAAGGCATCTTCTATTTTTCTTAAGTAGTCTGAACAAGTTTGGTGTCCAAGTCCTCTTGAACCAGTATGAATCATTATTACAATTTGGTTTTCTTTGTTTATTCCGAAAACTTTTGCGGTTTCTTTGTCAAATATCTTATCTACATATTGTATCTCTAAGAAATGGTTTCCTGCACCCAATGTTCCCAATTGTTTTCTTCCTCTTTTTCTTGCTTTTGGGCTAACTTTTGTTGCATCCGCTGTTTTCATATGTCCATTTTCTTCACATCTGTCTAAATCTTCTTTTGTTGCGTATTTGTTTTTTAATGTCCAGCTTAGACCTGTGTTTAGAACTTCATCAAAATCTTTGTCTGATAATCTTAGTTTTGATTCTTTGCCAACTCCACATGGAATATTTGCAAATAAGGATGTTAAGACGTTGTCTATCTCTTTTTCAACTTCTTCTTTTGTTAAGTTACTTGTTAAAAGCCTAACTCCGCAATTGATGTCAAATCCAATTCCTCCTGGAGAAATACATCCTTTCTTTACATCAAAAGCGGCTACTCCACCGACGGGAAATCCATATCCTTGATGTGCATCTGACATCATGATACTCTGTTTCTGAATTCCGGGCATGCATGCAACATTAATTCCCTGTTTAATGCTATCGTCTTGTTCCATTTTTGATAGAAGTTTCTCTGATGCAAAGATCTTAACAGGAACATTCATTGATCCTTTTTTGTCTACTTGATAGACATTTTTTCTTATTTTCTTTGTTGATTCCATCTTAAATATCAATAACTACTGTTGCTTCGTAGCCGGTTTTTGTCTTTTTTATTTCCATATCGCTGTATGTTACTGCCTTTATATCGCTTTTTAATTCATAGTTTCTACAATCATCGCCTAAAACTGTTGCGCTTAGTTCAAACTCTTTTGTTATTTTAATTTCTTTTACTTTGTTTAAGAAAAAACGTTCAGTGTCTAACAGAAACAACAACTCTTCTAAGAAATCGTACAACAGTTGTTCGTAACTTTTTGATTTTAGTTTAATTTTCTTTGTTTTTGTTGCTTTTACTTTGTTAGTTGGACCTAAAATGTTAAACATTGCTAGTGCAGAGTTCTTGAAAACACCGTCGATGTTTCTACCAAAAGCTACAAATTTTGCATCCGCTGTGTGACTTATGTATTTGTATTGCATGTTTTTGTTTGTTTTTTGCAAATTAAAAACTTTTTTGTTTGTTTTTTGTTAAAATAAAAAGGTTTATAAACTTTTAACTTTAAAATTTTGTTGTAAATCATGGTTTGATTTAACATACGGAGGTAAACAAACATGGCAGCCGCAAGAAGAACTGCAAAAAGAAAGACTGCACGTAGAACTACTGCTAAGAGAAAGACTGCACGTAGAACTACTGCAAGAAGAACAACTGCAAAGAGAAGAACAACTGCAAAGAGAAGAACTACTGCACGTAGAACTACTGCTAAGAGAAAGACAGCAACACGTAGAACTACTGCAAAAAGAAAGACAGCCAGAAGAGCTACTGCAAGAAAAACTACTGCTAAGAGAAGAACAACTGCACGTAGAACTACTGCTAAGAGAAGAACAACTGCAAGAAAAACAACAAGAAGGAGAAGATAATTTCTCCTTTCTATTTTTTTATCAAAACTTATTTATACTCTGATTTTTAATTTCTAATATAATGAAAGAATTGTCTGAAAGAGAGGTCGATTTACCTGAAGCGTTGATAGGTGAATTGTTAAAAATATCGTCGGAATCTAAGGATATTATCTCTTTAGGTCCTGGTGAACCTGACTTTGTTACTCCTAAACCTATTTTGAAACATGGTGCTAAAGTAATTGGAAAGTCAACACATTATACTTCTCCACAAGGAATAACTCCATTAAGAGAAGCAATATGTAAAAAGTTAAAGAAAGATAATAAGATTAATTTTAAACCAAGCAATATTATTGTTACACCTGGTAGTCAGTCTGCATTGTTTGCTGGCTTGTTATCTGTTTTAGATCCGAAAGACCAAGTTGTTATTCCAAATCCTTCTTACATGGATTACATTCCTGCTGTTGAATTGGTAAGTGCTGTTCCTAAATTTGTTAGACTTAAGGAATCTAATAATTTTGAAATAGATTCTGATGAGATTAAGAAAGTGATTGATAAGAAGAAAACAAGAGTTATCATTCTAAATTCTCCATCAAATCCAACTGGAACTGTTATTAGGAAAAAAGTTTTGGAAGAAGTTGCTGACATTGCAGTTGAAAATGATGTTTATGTTTTTTCTGATGAAGCTTATGAGAAAGTAATCTATGATGCTAAACATGTTTCTATCGGTTCTTTGAATGGTATGAAAGAATATGTTGTTACTTTCCAAACATTTTCTAAGGCGCATGCGATGTGTGGGTTTAGAGTTGGTTATGCTTCTGGACCTCAAGAAGTTATCGAAGCTATGACTAAAGTATCCCAGTATTTGAATATCTGTGCACCAAATGTATCTCAATTGATGGGGCTTAAGGCATTGTCCGTTGGTGATAAATATATTGGTAAAATGTTGAAAGAATATAGAAGGCGTAGGAATTATATTGTTCCTAAATTAAATGAGCTTGGTTTGAGCACTTCTGTTCCAGATGGTGCTTTCTATGCTTTTTCAAATATTAAGGATTATTCAAAGAATAGTTTAAAATTTGTTAAAGATATGATAAAGAAGGCTAAAGTTGCTGCTGTTCCTGGCACAGAGTTTGGAAAATTTGGAGAAGGATATGTTAGGTTTAGCTATGCAACTGATTTAAACAAAATAAAAGAAGCAATAAATCGTTTGGAGAAGTTCCTAAAATGAAGATAGTTGTTGCACTTGGTGGCAATGCATTAACATCAAAAAAAGGAAAGAGTGATTATAAGAGTACTCTTGATAGTTTGAAGAAGATTTCTATAATTTTGGCAGATTTGGTTAAGAAGAAACACAATTTAGTAATTACTCATGGTTCCGGTCCTCAAGCTGGTGCTTTGTTGCTGCAGAATGAATTGTCTAAGGGCAAAGTTCCAGTTATGCCCTTGGATGTGTTAGATGCTGAAGTTCAAGGTCAGCTTGGATATATGATTGAGCAAACTTTGTTGAATACTTTGAATGATCATAGGTTGAAGAAGTCTGTTGTTACTTTATTGACCCAAGTCTTGGTTGACAGGAAAGATAAAGCTTTTAGAAAACCTAGCAAGCCAGTTGGTCCATTTTATACAAAGAAGCAAGTTGGTAAGATGAAAAAGAAAGGTTTCGTGTATAAAGAAGATTCTGGTAGGGGTTATAGGAGGTTTGTTGCAAGTCCTTATCCTCTTGGTATTGTTGAGGCTAAAACAATAAAAGGTTTAGTTAGGAAAGGAATAATTGTTATTGCGACTGGGGGTGGTGGAATTCCTGTTTACAAAAGGAATGGTAAACTTGTTGGTGTTGAAGCAGTTATAGATAAGGATTTAGCCAGCAGTGTTTTGGCTAAGCAAGTTAAAGCAGATGTACTTCTCTTGGTTACCAGTATTGATAGAGCTTATTTGAATTTTAGGAAAAAGAATCAAAAAGGTTTAAATAAAGTCAAATTGAAAGAAGCAATAGCTTACTTGGATGAAGGACATTTTGCTGAGGGAAGTATGGCTCCAAAGATAATGTCTGCTGTAGAGTTTTTGAAAAAGGGTGGCAAGAAAGTCATAATAACTGATCCAAATAATATTTCAAAAGCAATTGGTGGTTTTGCTGGAACTACAATAACAAAATGAAAAAAAGAGTTATAATATCTGGTGCTGGCGGTAGGGATTTTCACAATTATTTAGTTTATTTCAAGAATAATCCAACTTATGAAGTTGTTGCGTTTACTGCTGCACAAATACCTGGAATCGAGAAAAGAAGTTTTCCAAGTAAGTTGGCAAAAGGAAAGAGAATTCCTATTTATTCTGAATCTAAGTTGGCTATGTTAATTAAGAAGTTGAAAATTGATTTTGTCTTTTTGAGTTATTCTGACTTGGGCCATCAATACGTTATGGAATTTGCTTCTAAGGTTTTAGCTGCTGGTGCTAATTTTGGTTTGTTGGGTGCTGAGGATATTTATGTTAAATCGAGAAGGCCTGTTGTAGCAGTTACTGCAGTTAGAACTGGTTCTGGAAAGAGTCAAACTTCAAGAGCTGTTGCCGAGATTCTTAGAAAGAAAGGAAAGAACGTTGTTGGCATTAGACATTCTATGCCCTACGGTAATTTGTTGAAGCAGACTTCGCAGAGGTTTGAGAAAGAATCTGATTTCAGAAAACATAGAACAACTATTGAGGAAGAGGAAGAGTATCAACCCTGGATTAATCATGGTTTTGTTATATATGCTGGTTTTGATTACAAAGAGATTTTAGGTAGGGCCGAGAAGGAGGCAGATGTTATTGTATTTGATGGTGGAAATAATGATGTTTCTTTCATAAAACCTGATCTGTTGATAACTGTTGTTGATCCACATAGGGCCGGAGATGAGTTAACACACTATCCTGGTTTTGTTAATTTCTTAATGGCCGATGTTATTGTGATAAATAAGATTGATAGTGCAATGAAGAAAGATATTGAAGTTGTTAAGGAAAATATTAGAAAATATAATCCTAAGGCGAAAGTTATTTTGGCCAAATCTAAATTGTTGGTCAGTAAGCCTAGTTTAATTAGGGGAAAGAGGTGTGCAGTTATTGGTGATGGTCCAACTTTGTCCCATGGTGGAATGAGTTATGGTGCCGGAACTATTGCTGTGAAAAGAAATGGTGGAAAGTTTGTTAATCCTAAGAAACATGCTGTTGGTTCTATAAGAGAAACATTTGATAAGTTTCCACATTTGACTTATGAAATTCCTGCAATGGGATATAGTAGAAAGCAAATAAAGGAATTGGAAAAGACAGTTAATAGAGTTCCTGCTGATGTTGTTGTGGATGGTACTCCTGCAAATTTGAGGGGATTAATTTCTGTGAACAAACCAATGGTTGAAGTTAATTATGAGCTTGGTGATGATAGTGTTAAGGTTTTAGAGAAATTGTTAAGGAGGTTTTATTGATGAAACACTTCTTGACTTTGAAGGATTTTAGCTCAAAAGAATTGAAAAGTATGATTAGTTTAGGTAAAAGGGTAAAGAAGTATCCTGGAAGATATGAAAACAAGTTGAAAGGCAAAACTCTTCTTATGTTGTTTGCAAAGCCAAGTTTGAGAACTCGTTTGAGTTTTGAAGCTGGAATGTTGGGTCTTGGTGGACATGCAATATTTTATGACATTTCTACAAGTCCTTTGGGCAAGAAAGAAAGTATAAAGGACGGCGCAGCAGTTTCTACTCGTTATGTTGATATTGTTATGGCTCGTTTGTATGAACATAAAGATATTGAAGAGTTTGCAAAGTATTCTTCTTCTCCAGTTATTAATGGTTTGACTAATTCATATCATCCTTGTCAAGCTTTAGGGGATATGTTAACTATCAAAGAGAAGCTTAGATCATTTAATGTTAAGTTGGCTTATTTGGGAGATGCTAATAACAATGTTACTCATTCTTTGATGTATGCTTCTAAGAAGTTGGGCGTTAAGATGCAGATTGCTTGTCCCAAATCTAAAGAGTTTATGCCTAATTCTAAGATTGTGAAAGAAACTGGTGTGAAAGTTGTTAGTTTAAAAGAAGCTTTGAAAGGTGCTGATGTAGTTTATTCTGATTCTTGGATGTCTTATCACATTAAAGATAGTCAGATGAAGAGAAGGTTGAAGGCTTTGAAGAAATATCAAGTTAATTCTAAGACTTTTGGTCGAAAAGCTTTGTTTATGCACTGTTTGCCTGCTAAGAGGGGCATGGAAGTGACTGATGAAGTTATGGATAGTCCTCGTAGTGTGATATTAGATCAGGCTGAGAATCGTGAACATATTGAGAAAGCTATTATGTTGAGATTGTTGCGGAGGGGTTGAAGTTTAGGGATTATATGGGAAATTCATGTTTAATTAAATAAATAAAAGAATATGCAATATGAACCCAATAATAATTAATAATATACCAAAAAATTCTAATTTATATTTGGGAGGAATTATGCCTTCAACAACTGGTTTATGGTTCCATTTTGTTACCCACTTTAAAGTTTGAGTATTTTTATAAAAGGGCCTCCAAGCATTCCACCAATATTTCTTTCCACTCCACCACTTTACGTCCTCTCTCCTGCCATAAAAGGGATTTATAATTTCAGTAAATATAATGATAAGGACTCCAAGAATATCAAAAATCAATCCCAGAATTCCGAGATTCACTTGTATAATTTCCATAATTTTATTCACATCTAGAAGGGTCATTTGCTTTATAAATTACATAAGCACGCAAGGTCTCATCCGTTATCCCATTTTCAAGATAATCTCCATATGCTGAAGCCGATCTTATTTCTGAATCAGTCATCTCTGAAATTCCATCTCCTGCTATAAGTCTATCATACAAAATACGTGCGAATTGTATTACATTTTGGACATCTCATGGGAGTTTTTCGCATGGTATTTATTTTGTATTTAGATATATAAAAGTGTCTAAATTAGACTGCTTTGTTATACGGGATGTTATGGATAGATATTCTTTGACATCTTGACATGGGCGCGCGTGAGCTATTTAAGTAATTCTTCACATATTATTTCCGAGGTGATAAAATGGAAGTAATGGAATCTATTGGAAAATGGTATGTGGAATTGGCAGAACAGGAGTATGATGGCGATACTATGGTTTTGGCTGGAAGATTGGTAGAAGTTGGTTTAATTTGAAGCTAAAACTTCAATATTTTTACCAAACATACCACTTATTTTTTCAATATTAAATCCTGATTTCTTGACTAGTTTTTTTAGTTCTAAGTAGTTGAATAGGTAATTGTATCTATCGTACGTTTTGTCTTTCATTTTCCAAGGAATGTTTGCTTCTTTTTTTAGGAAGAATTTGCCTTTTTGCCATTTATTCCATCCAGTTATGTATAATTTTCCATTCGGTTTTAGAACTCTTTTAATTTCTTGCAATCCTTTTTCTTGATCAACTTTTTTTACGTGGTGGAATGCTGCTACACAGATTATGTAATCAAAATTATCGTCTTTGTAAGGGATTTCTAGAATATCTCCAAGTTTGAACTCTGCTTTTAATCTTTTTTTGGCTAGCTTAATCATCTCTTCACTAAAATCTACGCCATAACATTCAAATCCTTTTTCTGAAAATGGAACTAAATTTCTTGCATTTCCGCATCCGAGATCTAAAACTTTCCCGGGTTTCCATTTGCTTGCTAATTCTGTTACCGTTTTTGGGAAGGGTTTTTTTCTGAATCTATCCCATGCTGGTGATATTGCATTCCAAACGTCTCTTTCCATGTTTTTGTTCAATTCGATGAATTTAAAAGTCTTGGGTTAGGCTTGAAATTATGACACAGAATACAAGTGGAGTTAAGAAGCCAATAAGGACTAAGTCAGGAGTTACACCTTTGACTGTTGTAACTATGCCTTACAAATGTCCACATGGGAGATGTATCTATTGTCCGGGTGGTGGAGATACTCCAAATAGTTATACAACTAGAAGCCCCGCAATAATGCGAGCTATGGCTTTGAATTATGATCCTTCTAAACAGATTGAAGCTAGGTTGAGGGCTTTCAAACATATGGGTCATCCCACTTCTAAAATTGAAATGATTTATTTGGGTGGTACTTTTTTGGCTTATCCAGAAGACTATCAATATGAATTCACAAAGAAAGTTTTTGATGCTTTGAATGAGAAAGAATCTAAAGATTTAGAAGAAGCTAAGAAAATAAATGAGGCTGCTGATAATCGGTGTGTTGCTTTATGTATTGAAACAAAACCTGATTGGGCTTTTGAAAAACACATAAATAAGATGTTAGAATTTGGTTGTACTCGTGTAGAATTGGGTGTGCAGGTAATTGATGATAAAGTCTATGGAATTGTTAATAGAGGCCATACTGTTGCAGATGTTGAAAAGGCAACTCGCTTGTTGAAAGACTCTGGATTTAAGGTTGGTTATCATATAATGCCTGGTTTGCCTGGCTCTAATATTAAAAATGATTTGGAGAAGTTTAAACAATTGTTCGGTGATTCTGGATTTAAACCTGATCAGTTGAAAATTTATCCTTTACAAATAATGGAAAACACTCCTTTGTATGTTATGCATCAGAGAGGAGAGTTTGAATTATACGACGAAATTGATATGCTGGATTTAATTTGCAATATGAAAGAAAGCGTTCCTGAATATTGTAGAATTATGAGAATTATGAGACAGTTTGATCATAGAGATATAAAATCAGGGAAAATAAGATCCAATTCTAGAACTTCTTTGGCAGATAGAATGAAAGATATGGGTTTGAAATGTAAGTGTATTAGATGTAGAGAAGTCGGTTTAAATAATAGTGTTGGTGAACCTGAATTAAAAGTTCTTGAGTACAATGCTAGTGGTGGAAAAGAGTTTTTTATTAGTTTTGAAAGCGAGAACTGTTTGTTTGGTTTGTTGAGACTAAGAATTCCTGGAAAACCATTTAGAAAGGAAATTACTGATAAGACTTTATTAGTTAGAGAACTACACATTTATGGAAAACAGGTTGAGATTGGTTCTGATAAAGAGGTCGAAGCACAACATAAAGGGCTTGGTAAAAAGCTTATGTTAAGGGCTGAAGAAGTTGCAAAACAAAATGGTCTAAATAAAATTGTTGTTATTTCTGGAGTTGGAGTTAGAGATTATTATAGAAATCTAGGTTATGTTCTAGAAGGACCTTATATGGTTAAGAAGATTTAAATTTATCTTCCTTTATTTTTCCAGCTCTTCTTTTTCCGCCCTTCTTATATTTCGAATTGTACCTTGACTTTGCTTTTTTGTCACCTTTTGATTTTCTTTTTCCGTATTCGTCTGGCATTTTTATCCATACATCTCCGTTTTGATGTTTTCCCTTTTTATTTTTAGTTTTTTCAATATTTCTATCATGTCTTTTACAAATGCAGGTGGGCCGACTATGTAGAAGAATGACTCTTTATTTAGATCTTTAAAATCTTTCATTTCAAATCTTTTTCCACCTTTTTCTCTGGTGAAGTTTGGTCTGAAATCTATTTTTTCCTTTTCAAATTCTTTTTTGTATGCTAAATCCTTTTTTGTTCCCACGCTGTAAAGCAGAGTAATTTTGTTTTTTAGTTTATTATCTATTATATATCTGAAAATTGAATGCAGCGTACTTACTCCTGTTCCACCTGCAATTAGAACTACATCTTTTCCTGTTTTGTCAGCAAAGAAAAATTTACCATATGGACCTTCTATTTCTACTTCGCTTCCTTTTTTTAGTTCGCTCAATTTAGGTGTAAATGTTCCATCTTCGTAAATTTTTATTGTTAGTTGTATTTCTTTATGTTTTCCTCCTTTTGATGAAACTGAGAATGGCCTTCCTATTTTTTCTTTAGGTAAAACTAATTTTATGAACTGCCCTGGTTTGAATTCTATTTCTTTTTCAAGAGCTATTGTGAATATCTTAATTTCTGGAGTTTCTTGTTTTATGTTCTTTATTTTTGCCTTCATTTTGTTCTTCCCATGTAAAAGTCTTTTTTATCTTTTGTGAATTTTTCTAGTGAATATCTAAGCATTGTTCTTGGCATTGTTTTATGATATTTTCTTAGGAATTCTTCTTCAATTTCTTGATCTTTCTTTCCAATCTCTCTGAGCATCCAACCAACTGCTTTATGGATTAAGTCATGTTTGTCATTTAACAATATTTCTGAAATATTTATTGAATCTTCGAATTCATTTTCTTTTATGAATCTGAATGTTGAAATTACTGATATTCTTTTTTCCCATAAATCATTAGATTTTGCTAATTTGTATAACATTTCTTTTTCTTCTTTGTTATTGAACAGGAAATCTCCAACTACATGAGAGGCAGTTACATCTATTAAATCCCAGTTGTTTATTCTTGACATGTTTTTTAGGTAGAATTCGTATAGCTTTCTTTTTTCTTCTTTGTTAGCTTTTCTGTATTTTTGAATTACAATTAAAAGTGCAGACATTCTATGTTCGTGAATTTCAGAGTTTAGTAATTCTTGAACTTCTTCAATTGGCATTTCAGTATATTTTGAAGATATTGCTCTTGTTTCGGGCATTGTTAAGCCCATGAAGACATCTCCTTCACCATATTGTCCTGGCCCTGTTTTGAAGAATCTTTGGTAAAGTTTAGCTTTTTCTTCATTACTGCACTCTTCCATTTCCTTTCTTAGTTCGGCTATCATCTTATTGAGAATTTTTGGGCATTTATAAGAATTATTTTTTTATTCTCTTTAATGCTATTTCTGTTGCTGCTTTTCTGGTTGAAATTCTTTTCTTTTTTGCAGTTTCAAGTACTAATTTTGTGTTTTCTATAATTTTTCTTTCAACTAATTTGAACATTTTCTTAGGATTATAACCAACATATTCTGCGTAAGAGCTTATTACTCCGCCTGCGTTTGCTATTATGTCTGGAACTATGAGAACTCCTCTTTTGTGCAGCTTTTCTTCTATTTCATATTTCATTGGAATGTTTGCTGCCTCGGATAATATTTTTGCCTTTATGCTTTTGTAATTTTTCTCATTGATTACATCTGGCAATGCTCCTGGAATTAGAATATCTACATCTAGACTAAAAATCCTACTGTTTGGTAAGACACTTCCTGGTTTGTATTTTGTTACAGTTCCTTTTTCTTCTTTTACTTTCATGAGTTTTTTGTAATCCAGTCCTTCTTTATTGCAAATAACTCCTTTTGAATCGGATACTGCAATTATTTTTGTTCCTTTCTCTGCTAGATGTTTCATGGTGAAAGTTCCAACGTTTCCGAACCCTTCTATTGCTACTGTTGTTTCTTTTGGTTTTAGTTTTAGATGTTCCATTGCAACTAGGGTTGCTTTTGCTACACCGAATCCGGTACTTCCATATTCATGAGGCAATCCGCACTTTTCTCCTGGTTCAACACATACGTGTGCTGGCTTTCCTGTTGCAGAATTCATATTTCCGTTTTGTTTTACAAAAACTTCCATCTCGTGCTCTCCCATGTTCATATCTGGTGCGGCAACGTAGTGAGTTGGAGAAATAACTTTTAGAGCTTCAGAAAATGCTTTAACTATATCGTTTTTTTGTTTCTTGGTCATTTTTCTGTCATCGGCTACAATTCCAGATTTTGCTCCACCAAAATGTAGATCTGCCAATGCACATTTCAAAGTCATTGCTCTTGCTAATCTTGCTACTTCATCTACTGTGACAGAAGGAGTCATTCTAATTCCTCCCTTTCCTGGGCCTCTGATAGTATTGTCAATTACTGTAAATCCCTTCATTCCAGTTTTTGGATCGTAGACCTCTAGTATCTTCTCTGGTCCTAATTCATCGTATTCAACCATTTTTTGAAAATTAATTGACTTCTATTTTCTTTTTTGGGTTCTTTAGAAGTTCGTGTAGAATGGCAACTGCTCTGTCAATATCGCTCATGCTTACTACGCTTACTGCGGAATGCATGTTTCTTACTGCCACACCTAAAACTGTGCTTGGAACTCCGCCTCTGGAAAGTGCTATGTCTGTTGCATCCGTTGTTCCTGCTACACTAACGCTTTTTTGTATAGGAACTTTAATTTTTTTTGCAGATTGTACTATCCATTTATTTATTGATTTGTTAGATATTAGTTCTGAGTCCATTATTGTTAGTACTGGGCCCCCTCCGACTTTTATGACGGGGTCTTGTACATAATCTTCAGCATCTGCAACGTCAATACCTATGCCCCAATCAGGTTCTACACTGTAAGCAGATGTTTTTGCTCCGTAAAGACCTATCTCTTCCTGGACTGTGAATACGTAGAAAATCTCTGCACTTGTTTTTTTGAGTCTCTTTGCAAGCTCTATCAGTATGAAACATCCTGCTCTATCGTCTACTGCCTTACTCATAACTATGTCTTTCTTTCCAAGATAGCATGAATTTGGATCAAATGTTATTGGCGTTCCTTTTTCCACACCCATCTTTATCAATTCTTTTTTTGTTAATCCTGTATCCACGAATAAATGTTGCAATTCTGGTATTTCTTCCATTACTTGGCCGGTGCTAAGTTCTTCTGAGGAAATTACTCCTCTTATTTTATTGTTCTTTCCTAAATCTAAACTTATTTGTTGTCCTAGAAGTGTTAAACTATCTACTCCACCAATTTTTTCTATTTCTACTCTGCCTGATTTATGAATGTGTCTTACTGCTAAGCCTACTTCATCCATATGGGCTGCTAGCATTATTCTTGGTTTAGGTCCTTTTTTTCTAGCAATTAGATTTCCAAGATTATCTATCCTAATTTCATCAACATAAGGTCTAATTTCTTTTTTTATTAGGTTTCTAATATTTCTCTCATTACCGCTAACACCTATTGTGTCCAGCATTTTAAAGAATAATTTATCATCAACCTCTTTTACTCTTGCCATAATTATCTCCTTTAATTTTTTGTTTATATAACTTTTGTTGTTTATACTTTGCACGTAGTATCCTTTGTTAGTAAGAATAGTGAAATTAATAGTAATCCTGCTGATATCAGTTGGATTTCGATCCCATATAATGGAAGATTTCCTAATGTTGCTGTTGCTCCGAATAAACCTAGGAATGCTGGAAATAATCCAACGAAGCATCCGGGACAGGCCCCACCAAGTATTCCTCCAAATGTTCCTACCAGTGTAAGCCCGCTTGCTTTACTTATTTGTTTTAATTCTCTTATTTTTATTACTGCTAAGCTAATATTTGCTCCAACTAACAAAGATACAAGTAATGTTAATGCTATGAATGGAACTATGAAATATAAATTGTATGATAATACGTTTTCTAAGGAAATGTAAAGCTGATTTAGATAGGTATTTATTGCTAAGTATATTATTGTTGAGATTATGAAAATGTATGAATAAGGTTTTGTTGTTATTGAGCTTTTTAAGTTATTTAGTCTTGACATTTTCAAAAAAGAAAAGAAAAAAAGAAGTACTTAAAGCTGTGCATCTATTGCAGCTTTAAAGTTTTGGAACGGTTGTGCACCGCTTAGCACTGTGTTGCCCACTATAAAGTAAGGCGTTCCTCTTGCACCTGCTTTCTGTCCATCGCTCAGATCTTTTCCAACTTCGCTTGCATATTTTCCAGAATCTAGACATTCATTGAACTGTGTTGTGTCTAATCCGCTTCTGCTTGCATATAGTTTCAAGTCGTCAATTGCTAATTCTCCTTGGTTTTCAAACAATAGATCATGATACTCCCAGAACATTCCTTGATCTTCTGCACATTCTGCTGCTTCTGCTGCTTTTTGTGCATGCGGGTGTATGCTATGTAATGGGAAATCTCTGTATACTAACTTTGCTTTTCCAGTGTCAATGTACTCTTCTTTTAATTGATCGAATGTTTGTGTTCTAAATCTTTTACAGAAAGAGCACTGAAAATCAGAAAATTCCACTATTGTTATTGGTGCATCTGGATCTCCAATCATTGGGTCATCATCAATGTAGTCTTCAGCACTTATAGTTGGTGCTAGTTTTGCTTCTCCATTGTTACTCGTTCCTTCATCGTCTCCAGTCATCCAATTGAATACTAGAACGACAGCCAATATTGCAACTGCGACTTTCCACAACGTTGCTTTTTTTACAGTTACTTTATCTTTTTTTATTTCACCATCTGACATTATATATTCCTCCTAAAAAGCTTTTTAGAAAAATGGTTTTAACAATAGTTAATTATTTCATATATAAGCTTTATGATAGAATTATTTACCAAATTTTAGGCCGTTATAGAGTATATTCCTTACAGTATCCTTTAATTCTTTGACATCTACTCTTATTTGTTTCATTGTTGAAACTTCTCTTAGAGTTACTGAATTGTCTTCTAAGCTATCGTGATCTATTGTTATACATAGTGTTGTTCCTATTTCATCCATTCTTCTGTATCTTCTTCCTATGCTTCCTGATTCATCATAAATGCAAACGAATTCCTTATCTAAGTCTTCGAAGATTTCTTTAGCTAGTTTTGGTAAGTTGTCTTTCTTTACTAGAGGGAATATTGCTACATCGATTGGTGCTACTCCCGGTGGGAAATATAGCCAATCTCTTTTTTTGTCTCCCCTTAGAGATTCTTCTAGTAAGCAGTATGTTGGCCTTTCTATTCCAAATGCTATTTCTAGAATGTTTGGTGTTTCATTTCCAACTGCGAATTTTGTTTTAGAATGTTCTGCATGTCTTTTTAGATCATAGTCTTTTCTGTCATGCACTCCACAGATTTCGAACCAGCCGAATCTTTCTGTTTTAATTTCTATGTCCCATGCATCTTCAGCGTAATGTGCTAGTTCTTTCGGATTGTGTTGTCTAATTCTTATTTTATTGCTTGGGAATCCTATTTTAGTTACAATGTCGTATGCTGCATAGACTGTCCATGCGTAAGATTTCTTTTTGAATATTTTCTTTGTTACTGCATCTTTTAGCTTTACTTTTTGTAGTTTCTTTTTGTATGGGAGCAGTGGTAGAACTTCGTTTTTTTCTTCATCAAACTTTTCAAATTTATTGAAGTGCTCCTTTAGTAAGAACATTTGTCCTTCTGCTTGTGTAAATTCTCTTGTTCTGAAAACTCCTTGCCTTGGTGAGATTTCATTTCTATATGCTTTTCCTATTTGAAAAACTCCAAATGGCATTTTTGTTCTGAAAAATCTGTAATATTCTGGAAATAGTAAGTAGGTTGTTGTTGCTGTCTCTGGCCTTAGATATGCTTCTTGATTCAAACCTATTGTTGTTCGCATCATTAGGTTATAGGATTCTACTTCTCCCAAGTTTCCTTTGCACGAGGGGCATTTAACTTTCTTTTTTTCAATTAGTTTTTTTAGTTGAGTGAATGTAAGTCCATCAACATTTTCATTTGGATATTTTTCTTTTATTAGGTTATCAACTCTGAATGCAGATTCACATTTTTTACATTTAACTACTGGATCTACAAATCCATCTAAATGTCCTGATGCTTCCCAAACTTTTCCAGGCATTATTGTTGGACACTCTACTTCCCAAAAACTGTGATAAAGAAATCCTTTTCTGATTATGTTTTCTATTTTATTTTTTAGAAGTTTTCCTAATGGTCCCCAATCATAGAAACCTGAAACTCCTCCGTGATATATATTTGGACTTGGTCCCCAAATGAAACCTCTTCTTTTTGCCAAATCCATAGCTTTGTCTTCTATTTTCATATTTACAGAAGTAGAATCAATTGTTTTTATAGCTTTTGGCATTTATTATATCTTTCAAAGCTATAACTCCTTTTTCTTCAAGTCTTGGGCATCCAGTGTTTACCCAGAATTCTATGTCTGGGAAGTCCTCTAGCTTATTTACATCAATATGATTATCTAAAAAAATGTATGCTTCTTTTCCGCATTTTTTTGCGAATGACTTTGCTAGGCTTAGTTGCTCTTGTCCTGGTTTTGTTGTTACTACAATTCCTATTCTTTCTGCTGAGAAATATTTGGCTAGTTTTGCCTGTTTTCTTTTTTCTAGCTGTTTTATTTCTGTTTCATCTATTTTTGAAAATGATTTTAGTGATGGGTTAAATTGGTAATATTTCCTTATCTTTGTTTTTTCTATTAATTCAATTGGATGGAACATTCCCGATCCTATGAAAAGAAATGCTTCTACTTTATCTTTTATTTTTATGGCGTTTGTTGCATTACAACCAACTATTTGTCCTGCAATGTGAACTTCTTTCTTTTGTTTTTTTAGAAAATCTTGTATCTTTTTTATTATATCTTGGGTTTGTGCTGTGTGGACCAATCCTATTTTGTTTTCTTTTATCTTTATTTTGTTGAAATCTTTTTCAGACAAATCTATTTCTGATTTTGCATGTACGAATATTGTTTTTATTCCTCTGATTGTTTTAGTTTCCATTTTGTGGCGGATATCTTGTTAATATTCTCTCCCATTCTTTATTAAAGTTACCTGGATTGGAAAAAAGTGTTGTTTCTGCACACCCTTCTGTTCTTAAATGTTCTACTTGATGAAAAATCCCTGTTTCGGCCAGCATCTCTACTCCCTCTCTAATCTCTGGGTTGCAAGCAACTGCTAATATTGCTCTGATTTCCCCTTTTTTTGAAAGTAGAAATTCTCTTATGCCTCTCCCACCTGCGAAAGTATATACCCCCTCATATCCAACTTCTAATGCAACCGAAGTCATATCTGATATTGGACAGATTAATCCGTCATCTCTTTCTTGTTCACATTCTCCGCAAAAAAGAACTCCATATTCTCCTCTTTTAGATGTGCAACTATTGCTCCTCAAACACTGTGGTAATAACACTATTCTTTGTGAATATGGGATATCTTCAATCTTTGTCATAAATTTGGTAAAAAAAGTAGTTTTAAAAGTATTACGTTTAATTATTATTTGATGAATAAGAATCTTGGTTACTTTTTGGAATTTTTGTTTTTAGCTGGTTTGTTCTTAGTTGTATCTTATATTGTTCAATCCAATAAGGTTTGGTTTGAGAGTAATATTGGCAATGGTCCTGCAGGAATTCTGCTTTTTGTTGTTTTTTTGATTATTTCAGTTATTGTTACTCCAATAAGTGCAATTCCTTTGCTTCCTTTAGCAACTAGTTTATGGGGCTGGGTGGACACTTGGTTTCTATTATCTGTTGGGTGGACACTTGGCGGTTTCTGTAATTATCTTATTGCTAAAAAATGGGGAGTTCCAATCGTTAAAAAATTTGTTTCTATGGAAAAAGTTAATGAAGTTGAAAGACATATTCCAAGGGGGAATATTTTTTGGGGTCTTGTTTTGTTGAGATCGATTGGGCAGGTTGGAATTGTTGGTTATGCTACCGGGTTGTTTCTACATATTGGAAAAAGAAAATATCTGCTTGCTACTTATTTGGGAGTTTTGATATTTTCATTGCCAATTGCTTATTTGGGAACTTTCCCATATCAAAAATTAGTAACTTATGTAGGTGTTTCTACATTTATTTTGTTATTGATATTTGTGTTCATTATTAGAAAGAGGAATTTGTTAAAAGGAGTTAAGGGGTTTGCAAATGATTCATCTTAAAAGAGAACTAAAGAAGCATGTAGTTAAAATACTTCTTGGGGTATTTGTTTTTACTCTTCTTGTTCTTCTTTTGGGCGAGATAAATGATTGGTTTTTTACAACTGCTCCTGCTAATTTGAAGGCTTTTTTTGATAGTTTTGGAGTTTATTCTCTTCTTGTTTTTTTAGCAATATATGTTGTTGCTAATCTTTTCTTGCTTCCTTCCTGGATTTTTGTATTTACAGCCGGTATGGTATTTGGTTTTTATTGGGGTGTCGTTGTTTCTTTGTTGATTGAAGTAATTTCTGGAACAATTAATTTTGTACTAGGGAGAAAAATAGGAAAGCCTTTTTTCCGAAAGAAAAAACAGGGGAAAATTAAGTTCTATAGAAGATACATAAAGAAGCACGGGTTTGGATTGGTATTTCTCTTAAGATATCTTGGTGTTTATTTTGATTTGGTAAGTTATGCTGCCGGGGCTGCAAAGATTAAATATAAGAAGTATATTGCCGCAACTTTTTTTGGATTTATCCCTTATCTTCTAATTTATTCATATGCAGGAGCAAACCTCATGAAGGTTCAATCTAGCTCATTTGTTTATTCAATTCTAATTTTCAAGATTATTTTATTTGCTCTATTCTTCGTTGGATATTGGCTTTTAAGAAATAGGATTAAGAGATAGCAAATTATTTAAGAACGTAAAATTCTTTGGTAGTATGGATAGAAACATTGTTCTTGGTAGGACTGAAGGTGATAAACGGAAGTTTGGCGATAAAGCTGCTGTTTTCTTAGGTAGGCATTATGTAAAAATGGGACAAGCCACTTCCATGAGTAGTAATATTTTGTTGGATGTTGCTAAATCTCATGTTATTTTGGTATCTGGTAAAAGGGGTTCTGGAAAGAGTTATTCATTGTCCGTTATTGCTGAGGAGATTTCTAACTTGCCTAAAGAAGTTTCTCAGAATTTGAGTGTTGTTATTTTTGATACTATGGGTGTTTTTTGGACTATGAAATATTCTAATGATAAAGAAGAGAGATTGTTGAGCAAATGGAATATGAGGCCAAGGAAATTGGATACTGTTGATGTTTACATTCCAGAGGGATTTTTTGAAGAGTATAAGAAAAAAGGTATTTTAGCAGATTATTCCTTCTCTATTAAAACTTCTGAGTTGAATGCTGGGGATTGGGTCAATGTTTTTGGTGTTGATTTGATGGATCCAATTGGAATTGCAATTGAAAAAGTTGTTTCTGGTCTGCAAGAGAGAAGAAAGAGCTATGATATTGAAGATATAATTAAAGGAATTGGAAAAGACAGGAGTTTTGAGAAGAGTGTTAGAGATGCTGCTACAAATTTATTTTCTGCTGCTAGTGCGTGGGGATTGTTTAGTAAGAAGGGAACCGAGATTAGGGATCTCTTGAAAAGAGGCAGAGTTAGTGTTTTGGACACAAGTTGTTATAGTCATGTTTCTGGAGCTTGGGGAATAAAAACTTTGGTTACTGGTTTGGTTAGTAGGAAATTATTGTCTGAGAGAATGGCTGCTAGAAAGTTGGAAGAGCTACAGAGAATTAAGAGCGGAACTAGTTTATTTGGTTTTGAAGAAGAAAATAAACAGGAAGAAATGCCTCTTGTTTGGTTGATGTTGGATGAAGCTCACGAGTTCTTGCCGAAAGAAGGTAAGACTGCTGCCAGTGATGCTTTGGTGCAGTTACTTAGAGAGGGTAGGCAACCTGGAATTTCTATGGTTTTGGCTACGCAGCAGCCAGGGGAGATTCATAAGGATGTTATTACCCAATCTGATATTGTAATTAGTCATAGAGTTACTGCTAGAAAAGATATTGAAGCTCTTAATAGTATTATGCAGACTTATATCTTATCTGATGTTAATAAGTATTTGAATAATTTACCTAAAATTAAAGGTGCTGCTATAATATTAGATGATAATTCTGAGAGAATATATCCTATGCAAGTTAGACCTAAATTTACTTGGCATGGTGGTGAAGCTCCTTCTGCTTATCATCCAGTTAGAAGAGAATTAGTTGAGTTAGGTCTTTAGATCTAGACAGACCCTGAATTTTCCTGGTGCTGGTGAACCTGCTTTGACTATTTTTGGTTTGTATTTTTTGTATTTTTTCTTTAATTCTTTGAAGTTTTCTTCTTTTTCGAAAATGTACATGTGAATCTTTCCTTTTGGTTTCAATTTTGATTTTGCTAGAGTTAGGTATGCTTCTGAATCTGATGGGTGAGGCATAATTATTCTATCGAACTTTTTCTTTATTTTTGGTAGGACTCTTTTTACATCTCCTTTGTATAGTAGAATGTTTTTTAGTTTGTTTAGCGCTACGTTTTGGAGGCCCAATTCATGTGCATCTTTATTTGATTCGATTCCATAGATTTCTTTTGCTTTGGAGTGTTTTGCAATAGTTAGTGGATAAGGTGCTACTCCCGAGAACATTGTTAGGACTGTTTCATCTTTTTTTATTAGTTTAGCAATTCTAAGTCTTTCTGTGCTTGATTTGGATGAGAAGTACGCTTTTTCCGGATTTACTTTAATTATTACCCCATTTTCTTTATGAATTGTGTTTTTTCTTCTTTCTCCTGCCAAGATTTTTAATTTTTGGAGCCTGTATTTTCCAGAGAAGTTTTTTGCTTTTTTTGTAACTACTTTTACTTGCTTTAGTTTGCTTAGGAATTCTTTTGCTATTTGTTTTTCTTTCTTTTTTAGCTCTTTTGGGAAATTTGCGAATATTAGGATATCTCCTACTATTTCAAAGGATTTTGGCACTAATTTCTGTTCTTTTTTGGTTAATTTCATTCTTGGTTGGTAATATAAATGAATGAAAATATTTATATACTATATGGGT
Source organism: Candidatus Woesearchaeota archaeon (assembly GCA_964393215.1). Lineage (GTDB taxonomy): Archaea > Nanobdellota > Nanobdellia > SCGC-AAA011-G17 > PNOQ01 > CAYFNK01. The sequence continues at coordinate 18,282 of CAYMSW010000001.1, read as the reverse complement.
AATTTAGATTTATCATGAAAAAGAGGAATTTATTATTATTTTCGATTTTGGTCTTATTTATTGGTTCATTTGTTCTTCCAAGTTTTGTTAGTGCAGCTTATGAGACCCCGGTTCAATTGGCTGCTTCAAATGGTGCCAATGCTGTTTTTGATCCAATAAAAGATATGTTTTCTAGTTGGGAAGAAGGGCAGTTGAGCCCAAACATAGCTAAATATTTGTTCTTCTTTTTGTTAATGATAGTTATATATGCTGTTGCTGGAGTGATTCCTTTTGCTAAGAAGGGTGGTATTAGGATTATTTTTTCAGCTATCGTTGCCTTTTTGGCTACTGCTTATTTCACCCCTGCAGATATTTACATTTTGATGTCTACTTATGGGGCAATGGGTTTTGCTGTTGCTGTCGTTATTCCATTTTCTGTTTTGTTTTATTTTACTTATATGGCTGCGAGGAAGGCAGATAAATCGTCACCTATTGTAATTTTTATGAACTATGCTGCATGGATTATGTTTAGTATATGGTTACTATATAAACTAATTTGGGGTTGGTCTAGTGGTGTTATTGGTGGCTTGGAATTTTGGTTCTTCTTATTTGGGTTGATTTTGTCTTTGGGCATGATTTTCTTCAATAAACAAGTTAGAGATAGGATCTTTAATTTTGTTGTTGGTGAGAAAAAAGAGGCCGCACTTAAGAGAGAAGATAGAATTGGTGCTATGGAAGAGGTTGAAGACAAGAAAGCAGACAGGATTCTTGATAGAAGGTCTAGTAGCGGAGGCAAATAATAAGTGAGTAAAAGATGGTAAATATATTTCAACCAATTTTGGACTTTTTTACTGGAGGGTGGGTTACTGGAGATATTGGTCCTGAACTAGCTAAGTACATTTTCTTGATTTTGATTTTCATAATTATATATTCTGCTTCTAATTTTCTTCCATTCCTTAGCGGAGATAAGAAGGCTGGTACGAGAGTTATATTTTCTATTTTAGTTGCTTTTTTGGCTGTAGCTTATTTGACGCCTGGTGAAATATATACTATGCTGGCTTCATACACTGCTTTAGGTATCACATTGGGTGCATTCATACCTTTAGCTATAATCTTTTATTTTACTTACGATATTGGGAAGCATCCTAGTCCTTCTTCTGTTGTGCTGCAATACTTTTTGTGGATTAGTTTTGGTGCTTGGTTAGTCTATAAGTTGGTTTTTGGTATGCGTGGTGATCTACTTACTGGTGTCCAGATGTATATTTATCTTGGTGTTTTAGCTTTAGTTATTATCTTTGTTTTGTTCAATAAGACTCTTAGAGAGTGGATGTTTAAAGGTAGTTTGAGTACAAAAGTTACTGCTGCAAAACATGATGCTGAGAGGAGAGCTGCTGCAAGACAAGCCGAGAGAGATGAAGCTGACGCTAGAGGCGTTTAGTTAAAACCACTTATCTAAACTTTTCTGTTTTTTTCCTTTTAATCTTTCTATTAATTTGTTAATTCTGTCTTCTGAGAATTCTCTTGATGATAATATTTTTTCTATTTTTGTTAGGTCTGGCCCTGTCCACTTTAATTTGTAATTCTTTATTACTGGCATGTTTTTGAATGTGGCGTAAACCTCTTTCCAGTTGAACTCTGCTTCCACATTGGAAAAGATCTTATCGAACTTTTTGTGTTCTCTGACAAGTTTTAGGGCTGTTTTGGGACCTATTCCTTTTACGCCTTTTGGATTATAATCGGTTCCAACTAAAATAGAAAGCGCAAGTAATTGATCTTGGTTTATTTTTAGTGTTTTTAGTGTTTCCTTTAGTTCTATCATCTCTGGTTTTACTGAAACGTATAATCCACCTATCCTTCTTTTTCCAGACGAAGTTAGGTTTCTTATTGTTCTTGGTGTTGAATAAATTAATGAATCTGTATCTTGACTTACTACTGCATAAACATCTTTTTTTTCTGCCATAAATGATGCCTGTGCTTCCGCTTCAGATGGTGCTTGGATGATTGGTAATCCTAGTGCTTGTATGAACTCTTTTGATTCTTCTACAATTTTTTTGTCCATTCTTATGAACTGTTTGCTGTATTTTAGCATAGATTCTGCATCTCTTTCTTCTGATGCTTTTGCGTATTTTTCCTCTGCTTTCTTCTTTCTGTTTTCTCTGTTTTGTTGCTCTTTTAATTTCATTCTTGGAGCTTTTCCATCAAATACGAAACAGAGTTTTAGATTTTGTTCCATTAAGTTAGGTATTCTTGTCGATAAGCCCATTAAGTGGGAAGTTACTCTTCCTTTAGAATCCATTAATGAAGTTCCATCCATTTGTCTTATTGATGAGAGAAATTGGTATATAACGTTGCTAGTATCTACTGCTAACTTTTTTCCTGCTAGTGAACTAACTTCTATTTCTTTTTTTGGTAGTAATTCTGTTATTGCTACACCCATTTTAAAATCCGAATAAAGTTGTTTGTTTGTCGTTTTTTGTGAGCTTTATTTCTTTTAATATACTCTTTCTTAAATTATAAGTATTTGCATGTTGGGCGTATCCAAACCAGCCATCAATGCTACTTAATAGTTTTTCTTTGTCCAATTGGTTGTTTTTGTATTCTTTAACTTTGTTATTCAGTCTTTTTTTGAATGTATTTATGTTTCTTTTTCTTAATAATTTGAAATTGTAGAATAATTTGTATCCTAAGAAATTAGTTCCTCTGTACATTGAAAATATTTTAGTTTTATCTTTGTGTAGTTCTAATTTTAATTCATTGTTTAGGAAGTTACTTATTTCCTTTTTCCATTTGACTAGTTGTTGTTTTGAAGAATGTAAAATTATAAAATCATCAACATATCTTATGTAATATTTTGCTTTTAGTTTATGTTTTATGAAGTAATCTAGCCCATTTAGATAAACATTGGCTAGGAATTGTGAAGTCATATTTCCTAATGGCATTCCTTTGGCTTCGCCCCCCCCCATAATTAGATAATACTTGTTTTGTTAATAAGATTAGTTTGTTGTCTTTAATTTTCTTCTTTAGGAGATTTAATAATACATCTTGGTCAATTGTTTCAAAGAAACGTTTTATATCTGCTTTTAGAATGTATCCTTTAACCATGTTGTTGTTTTTATTGTATTTTACTAATTTTCCATTATTACTTGCTGTTCTTTTGAATTTGTCGAATCTTTGTATTGCTTTTAGAGTTCCTTTGTTTTTTCTATTTGCGTAATTGTCGTTTATGAAAACTTTTTCATAGATTGGTTCTAAAATGTTGACTATTGCATGATGAATTATTCTATCTTTAAATTGGGATTTGTTTATTGTTCTTGTTTTAGGATCCCTTACTATTATTTTTGTTAATTTTGATGGTTTGTAAGTTTGTTTTTCTAGCTCTTTTTTGATGTTTAGTATATTACTTTGCTTATCTTTTTGGAAGTCTATTACATATTGTTTTGAACTTTTCCTCTTCTTTGCTTTTTTGTATGCTAGAAGTAGATTGTTATAGGAATATATTTTAGGGTATAAATTTTTGTAAGTTTTTATTTTGTTCACCTTAATTAAATGTGTCCTAGCGATATCATGAACTATTCGACCATTCTCGTTAGCGTTCAACAGATTATCGTTCCTAGCATTAAGCTCGTCATTCCTGTTACGGTAAAGCCTCCTGAGACTAGCTTATTCATATTTTATTTTCACCATAAATTTAGTATTCGCGAAAGAGCTTCCAACACATCTTTTATAGCTACTAACTATCTTTATTGTATTTCATTACAACATTTCTTGTTGTATTTATGAACAAGCGTGTAGCCCATGTCATTATTCTTCATAGGTTTGTCCTTAGGAAGGATATTCTCCAAATAATGAAGCTAGGACTTTGTTAATGAAAAAGAAATAATATAAAAAAATATAGATAATAAAAAATTAAAGTTGACCTGTTTTCAGGTATTTTTGAGCCTTTTCATGTCTTTCATTTATTTCTGCAATTCTTGCATCTTTATTTCTTTTTAAAGATAGTTGAATCTCAGAAATTTTTTCGACAAGACCCTGCGGGTCTTGTACTAATTGTACCCGACCATCCCCGCCAGCGACCAACAGATCATCGAACCTAGCAACAAGGCCGCCAACCCCGCTACGGTAAAGCCTCCTGAGACCTGATTGATTTGATGGAGTCCAAATTTTTACTCCTTCTTCTGAAGATTCTAATTCTCCTTTTTCTGAATTATATGAAACTCTTCCATCTTGTTTTAGATATGGAGCCTCTCTAACTAAAATATTTCCAGTTTCTGTGAAAGTAAAACCACATTCCAAAGAATCGTCTCTCTCAACGCCTAACTCAGAAACAACTAATGGATCCTCTATCGAATTTCTTCCCACTATTCTTAAAACTCTATGTTTTAATATTTCGTTTGGTCCTTCGTTTGGAAAAACTACAATACCATTTGTATCTGCATAAGTTGTTCCTCTTTCTGGTATTGCATCCCAATACTGAACTACTTCTTCTGGTGATAAAACATGAGCATTTACTCCTAATTCATTTAAAATTTGATTAATTGCTAATGCTCTTGGAGTGTTTGAATGTGTAATTGTTTGATTTTTCTTGAATTTTTGAGAATATTCTATTCTTTGAATGCCTTTAAATTGTTCATTTACTTTTCTTACAACTGCTTGCCCTAATTCATCGTATATTAAATTTCCAACGATTGGGGTTTCTACGACTGGATTTCCTTGTAATTTGTAGTCTTTCATTGTTTAAACCTCTTGAATTTCTTACATTTTTGAGAATTATTCTGGTTTATAAATGTTTCTATTCTGTTGTTACTTGAAAGTTGTTAATACTTTCTGTTTTTTGGCACATAGGGGGATTAATGGTTTTAGTTTATCGATCGGATTTTCGTCCCATTCTATTGATAGAAGATTTAGCTTTAATTTTTTGTATAAAATTAGTTTTATTTCCTTTCTTTTCAAATAATTCTCATTATGATAAATTCCCCAATATTCTATGAAAAGATTCAAATCAGGTAAATAAAAATCGCATTTGTATTTTTTGTTATTAAAATCAAACGATTTTTCAACTTCGTGATTTATTCCATTTTCATGCAAAAAATTATCGATTATGAGTTCTGGGTAACTTCTTACTTTATGGCTGTCTTTACATGATAATAGTCCGCTAAATCCATATGCTCCTTTTCTGCGTTTTATATTCCAATTTTTAAGATATTTTAAGATTGTTGATCCCGTAATAGCATATTTTCTGCCTATCTCGTTTGCAGACATTCCAGACCAGTACATGTTTATTATTGTCTCTTTATGTTCTTCTATATCAAACCCGATATAATTTGGGTTTCTCGATCCTGTAGCTTTGCCCATGCGAGATAATGAAATCTTTTTTCTTGTTTCGTATGTATGTTTTTTTCCATAGAATGGATTTTTCCTTCCTAAAAGAAGTTTACTCAATTTTTTCTTTGTTTTCTCTGAAGTAGGAATGCCTTTATTTGGTGCTACTCTTCCTTTAATTGCATTTCCTATATTCCTTTTGTGGCTCTCAGAAAGTTTCATTCCTTTTCTTGCCTTGGGAAGTTTAGATGCATATTTTCTTACTCTTGAGTCTGTCTCTTTCGTTAAACCTTTGTTCCAAGCTACTTGTAATCCTTTTTTTCCTTTATTCCATGGAATTCTTTTCATTAATCAAATTATAGAAACTTAATTTAAATAGCTCACTGGCGTCTGTGTCAACGTGTCAACCTTAGTTAAACTCAAATAGGTTAGTTTGTTTTTTCCCTTCTATTAGTTCATCAAAGTTTGTGTCGAAAAAATCTAGAACTGCTTCTGCAATTGGCTTTATTTGCTTATTGATATAGTGTTCATAATCTATTTTATGTTTAAGTGCTTGTATTGGTTCAGGTCCATCGGTTGTTATGTAATACTCTATTTTGCTTGAATCTATTTTTTTTAGTTTTCTGGCGGCTTTTAAATGAGGAGTATTTACTTTGTATCCCTCTAGCCCCTTCCTAAGAGCCTTTCTGTAGATTAACTCATCATCGTATTTTCCTTCTCTTAGGTCATCTACGAATTTTTTAACGAATTTTGTAACTTCTTTTTTGTGGAATATTCTATCCAATAGTTCTAGTTGAAATTTCTTTGCAGCTTCTGTCCAGTCTCCTCTTACAGATTCTAGTCCAACTATATCTAATTTTTCTTTTCCATCTTTTTTTAATAATCCTGCATATCTCTTCTTTGCTCCTTCTTCACTGCCCCTTATCTTGGGCATCATAAATCTTGTATACAATTTTTCATATTCTAATTCTAAACGGCTTTCTCTGTTATATTCTTTTTTTATGTGTTTTTTGTAGAATTGGTTAATTTCTTTTTCTAATTTCTTCCCTATTTCTCCTGCTTTTTTTTCCGAATCTGATTTTGTGTCTATGAAAATAGAATCTGTGTCTGAGTAGATTACTTCGTATCCTTTCTCTCCAACCATTTTTGCTGTATTTTTAATTAATTCTTGTCCGAAGTGAGTTATTGCGTTTGCTATTTTTATGTTATAAAATCTGCAGTTAGGGTTTGCTAATACTCCAAAGAATGAATTCATTAAGATTTTTATTGCATATCTTCCAATTTCGTCTTTCTTCTCTCTTGTTTTGTCTCTGGCTGCCCAAAGTTTTGGAATAATTTCTGGAAGAATTCCATCTTTGGAATCGAAGTACGCTCCGTTTGGAGATTCTATTGCTCCTTTTTTCTTTTTTTCTAAATATGATGATGGATCAATGTTGAAAGTTCTGATAAGTGAAGGATATAGTGACTTGAAGTCTAAAACAATTAAGTTATCGTAAATTCCTGGCTTTGATTCCATTACGTAGCCGCCTTTTATTCTTGTTTCTCTTTCTTTTGGATCTGCAGTTGGTGCTACTAATTTTCTTTCTCTTGCTTTTTGTAAGTATAGGAAATCTAGAGAAGCTATAGATGCGTTAACTCTGTCCAATGGCATTCCTGTTAATTTTGATCTTTGTATTGCTAAATCCATTAGAACTGTTTTTGTGATTACATCATATGCTAGTTCAGAATCCAGTAGGTTGTATTCAATTAATTTTTTTTGGTCTTTTTTGTAGAGTCTATCTATTTCTTCGTATTTTTCTTTTCCTGTTTTTTCTATTATCTTTGATTTTCCTAGAAGCCCTTTTGCTACAGTGTTTAATCTGTAGTTGTCCAATTTGACGAAAGATGATTTTGTTAGATCTATTCCGTCCAAAACCACTCTTCCAGAAATGTCTGCCTTGCTTGTTCTAAAGAAGTTTTGTTCTATTCTTAATTTTGAAATTGAATTATCTCTTCCTAAGTTGAATGGGATTTCGTATTTCTTGAATCTTTCTTTTAGCATGTTTAGATCAAAGTTGATTAAATTCCACCCAGTGATTATGTCTGGATCAAAACTAAGCAGCTCTTCCCTGAATCTATCTAATAGTTCTTCTTCTGTTTTGCAGGAAACCGAGTTGCTGAATTTTTTGTCTGAGACTATGAATGATTTTTTGTAATTCTTTGAATAAGCAGAGATGCAGTATAGTTGTTTTCCTTTCTTGTCTGATTCTATGTCAAATGAAAATATCTTTAGATTTGTTGGTGTGTAATCTACTGACTTTATGTCCGGGTCTTTGTAAATTCTGTCAACGTAATCGTTGCTTTCGTAGTCTCCATCTATATCTAGTGAGCCTTGTATATTATTATCTATCAAAAATCTGATTGGAAACCTTATATCTGCCTCATATGTTTTTATTTTTTGTCTGTCTAGTTCAGATCTTATTCCTGGAACTTCTTTTGGTGAGTTTACTATTATTTTTGTTACTGGTTCTTTTTGGAAGTTTGTGAGATTTGTTTTTTCGAATTTTGCATCTTTAGCTATTTTTTCTGCTTTCTTTTGGTTTTTTGTTTCTATGAAGAAATATGGGTCAAATTGATTTATTGTTAGGAACGATTCTCCATTTTCTAGTCTACCAAATAGGAATACGAATGATTTGTCTTTCATTACTCTGTATGTTGGATAAATTATGAACCCTTTCATAGCGTATAGACTATGGATTAAGTTTTTAAAGTTTTATTATTGTCTTCTTGCCATGGAAAAATGGAAGAAAGCTGGAGAAATTGCTTCTGAAACCAGAAAATATGGCTCTAAATTAGTTAAACCTGGGGCTAGTGTTCTTGAGGTTACTGAGAAGATTGAGGCCAAAATTAAAGAACTTGGTGGCAGATTGGCTTTTCCTACACAATTATCTAAGAATAATGTTGCTGCCCATTATAATGCTTTGATTGGGGACGATTCTAAGTTCGGTGATGATGATTTAGTTAAGTTGGATTTGGGCGTACATATCGAAGGATGTATAGCTGATTGCGCTATTACAGTTGATTTAGGGGGCAAAAATTCTAAGTTAGTGGATGCCTCTAGAAATGCTTTGAAGGCTGCAATTGAAGTTATTAAGCCAGGAATAAAGCTCTCTGAAGTTGGTTCTGTTATTGGGAAAGAGATAGAATCTGCTGGTTTTGTTCCCATTCGTAATCTGAGTGGACACGGTCTTGGTGAGTATAATATTCATGATTCTCCAAGCATTCCTAATTATGATAATGGTGACGGTACCAAGTTAGTGAAAGGACAGAAGATTGCAATTGAGCCTTTCGCAAGTACTGGATCTGGGACTGTTGTTGAAGGCAAGGGTTCGGAGGTATTCGGTTTACAGAATATCAAGAACGTTAGGAACATGCAAGCCAGAAATATAATGAAGTTTGTTACTGAGAATTTTAAGACACTTCCTTTTGCTAAGAGACATTTGCTTGAGAAGTTTAACAAGTTTCAAATTGCAGTTGGTGTGAATAATTTAGTTAGAGAAGGTGTGTTGATGGAATATTCTGTTTTACAAGAGAAAGATCCTTCTGTTTTGGTTTCACAGGCTGAGAATACTGTAATTGTTGGTGAAGGTCAGACTACTTTTTAACCCATGTAATGTTGTGCTTCTCTAATTGCTGCTCCTCTTGCAACTTTTAGATATTGCTCTTCAATTTCTTTGTACTTTTTGATATCGTTTTCAGTTATTGAAGGTTTTATTTTATTTACTGCCTCTTTGAAGTTGCCCATTGTGATTTCTTTTGCGTTCAGATCTTTTCTAAGTGCGATCATTCCAGATTCCCTGCAAACTGCATCAATATCTGCACCAGAATACATATCAGTTAGTTCTGAGAGTTTTGTAGTGTCAACATCTTTTGCTAATTTCATTCCTTGTATGTGTACGTTAAATATTTGTTTTCTGCTTTCTTTGTCTGGAACTGGAGCTAAAAGTATCCTATCGAATCTTCCTGGTCTTAACAGTGCTGAGTCTACTTTATCTGGTCTGTTTGTTGTTCCAATTACAACAACATCATTAAGTTCTTCCAAACCATCTAACTCAGTTAAGAACTGTGAAACCACTCTTGATGTTACTTCATGTGTATCTCCACCGATTGAAGTCATTGAATCTATTTCATCAAATAAAATTATTGTTGGTGAAACTTCTCTTGCTTTAGAGAATATTTTTCTAATTCCTTTCTCGGACTCTCCAACCCATTTGGACATCAATTCAGGTCCCTTTACAACTATAAAGTTTGCTTCAGATTCTCCTGCGACTGCTTTAGCTAGTAATGTTTTACCGGTTCCCGGCGGACCATAGAGTAAGATTCCTTTTGGTGCTTTGATTCCTAGTCTCTTGAATGAATCTGGATTTTTTAGCGGCCATTCAACTGCTTCTTTTAGTTCTGATTTTACAGATTCTAACCCACCAACATCTTCCCATCTTATGTTTGGCTTTTCTACTAGAACTTCTCTCATTGCAGAAGGTCTTACTAATTTAAGTGCGTCATGGAAATCTTTTTCTGTAATTTTTACTTTATCTAAAAATCCTGTTGGCAACTTTCCTTTTTCTTTTAGGTTTAATTCCGGCAGTACTTTTCTCAATGCAGACATTGCTGCTTCTTTTGCTAGCGCTTGTAAGTCAGCACCTACAAATCCGTGTGTTAACTTTGCCAATTCTTTTAGGTTGATTCCTTTTGCTAAAGGCATGTTTCTTGTGTGAATTTGTAAAATAGTCAATCTTCCTTTTTCATTTGGAACTCCGAATACTATTTCTCTATCGAATCTCCCTGGTCTTCTTAATGCTGGATCAATTGAGTTAGCTCTGTTTGTTGCAGCCATGATTACGACGTTTCCTCTTTTGTTTAGTCCGTCCATTAATGTTAGTAACTGTGCAACAACTCTCCTCTCAACCTCTCCTTGAGTTTCTTCTCTCTTGGATGCGATTGCATCTAATTCATCAATAAAAATTATAGATGGTGATTTTTCAGAAGCATCTTCGAATATTTTTCTAAGTCTCTTTTCTGATTCTCCGTAGAATTTGTTCATAATTTCTGGTCCGTTAACTAATATGAAATTTGCTTCAGTTTCATTTGCTACTGCTTTAGCTAAAAGAGTTTTACCTGTTCCTGGAGGACCGTAAAGTAAGATTCCTTTTGGCGGTTCAACACCCAGTTTTTCAAATAATTCTGGATGCTTCATTGGAAGCTCTACCATTTCTCTAACTTTCTTTACTTCTTCATCTAAGCCACCAATATCTTCGTAAGTAACATCTGGTGCTACTGCATCTTCTTTAATTTCTATTTTTTTTGAACTTAGATGTAGCTCTGTGCTTTCTGTAATAATTACTGGAACGTTTGCAGGTTTTGATTCTGCAACTACGAATCTTAGACTACCAACTGAGCCCATGAAACCTCCTGAACCCATAACATCTTGGAAAATATCTCCAAACATTTCTTCGAATGGACTTCCAGAGAATGTTGATCTTCTTCTGTTTGAACCACCTATTGAAATAATATCCCCTACAACTACTGCTCTTCCTAATAATCCTCTTTTCAATCCATTTGGATCTCCTCTTATCATGACACCTTGTTGTGCTGGAGCAATTGTAACTTTCTTTGCTTCTTTAACTTCTGATTTTCTGACCTTGACTGATTCTCCAATACCTGTTTTGGCATTTCTTCTTAGAATTCCATCCATTCTTATGACAGATTCTCCGATGTCTGTTGGATATGCTCTGTCTACAATACCCACTGTTTTTCTGTTTCCTTCTATTTCAATTATATCTCCAGGTCTTACCCCAATATCTTTCATATCTTGACCATCAATTCTAACTATTCCTTTGTATGCTTCTTCCTGCATAGCCTCCATGACCTTCAGATCCATTTCTTTTTGTTCTTTTGCCATTTTATCTCCTTAACTTTCTAAATTCTAGGCTTAATCTGCCTGGTCTATCTAAACATAATCTCATCATTTGATCCATTTCTTTTTCCATTTGTAAAAATCTTTCTTCGAATTCTATGATTTCTTTTGGTATTGTAACTGAAAAACTGTTTCCAACCATCCTCAATTTTACTCTAAATTCTCTTTCTCTTAGTTTTTTAAAGTCTTCGAATTGCTTAATATCTGTTGGATGGAAGTATTTTTGCTTGCATTTTGGACATTCGGAATATCTTAGTCTAAATCCATCTTTCTCGACGGTATTTTTACTTGTTTTTGTGTTGCATTTGCTGCAAACAATTTGGGCATCAAATAAATCTTTCATTTTGGTTAGTTATTTTTGTGTATACGGGGAATGTATACCGTTTTATAAAAGTTGTGGTAGGATAATTTTATAAAATCAAAAACTCAGGATTTGTATATGTTTGAGTATCTATATCTGGTTATTGGCTTTGTTTTGCTAGTTGTTGGTGCTAGTTATCTTATTAGAGGGTCTACAAACTTAGCAAAAAGGCTTGGAGTTTCTGAGCTTATTATTGGTTTGACAGTTCTTGCATTTGGAACTTCTTTACCAGAATTAATGGTCAGTATTTTGTCTGCGATTGGCGGAAATACAGAATTGGCTCTTGGTAATATTATTGGGAGTAATATTTCAAACACAATGCTTATTTTGGGATTGTCTGCCCTATTAATTCCTTTGGCCGTTAGCGGTAGGGTTGTTTGGAAGGAAATTCCAATTAATGTATTTGCTATTGCTTTGTTGGTTATTCTTTCTGCTGAAATTCTTTTTGGAAATAGTCCAGTTATTGGAAGGTTTGATGGTTTTATTCTTGTTTCTTTCTTTGTAGCTTTTTTATATTACTCTTATAGATCCCTAAAAATTGCTAAAGTTGTTGATGTTGGGATAAAAAAGAATCAGGACTTTTGGACTGCAGTTATGATCATTGGGGGGTTGGCTGCTGTTCTTTACGGTTCTAATTTAGTTGTTGATAATGCTGTTAAAATTGCTAAGAATGTTGGCATTAGTCAGTTTTTGGTTTCCGCTACGTTTATTGCTATTGGTAGTTCCTTACCTGAGTTGGTAGTTTCTGTTTCTGCCATCATAAAGAAAAAATCTTCATTGGCCGTTGGAAATATTGTTGGATCAAATATATTTAACATATTTTACATACTTGGTATTACAGCTCTTATTAGGCCAGTTACAGTACCTTTGTTTGCATTCTTTGATGTTACTTTCTTGATTTTTGCTAGTTTGTTGCTTTTTGTATTCATGTTTATAGGGAAGAAATATACCTTAGATAAGTCCGAGGGGATTATTATGTTGCTATTCTATGTTATTTATTTGATTATTATTATTGGAAGAGGATAATTTTAAATTAAGGGCTTAATTGTTTTTATTATGGATTTTTTGGGTGAAATTGGAAAAGGTATTGTTTTAGTTTATGGAGAAAGTGCTACTGGAAAGTCAACGTTTGGTTTGCAATCTGCCTTGGATGTGTTTAGGGAGAAAAAAGTTTTGTTTTTGGATTGTGATAAAAGTTTTTCTCTTGAAAGGCTAAAACAAATGGATTCAGATTACTCTGCCTTTTTAGATAATCTCTTGGTTGTTGAACTTAAAGATCTCTATGAATTAGATTCGAAACTTGAACATTTTGAAAAGATGGTAGATAAGTTTGATTTGGTTGTATTGGATAATATTGGTTTGTATTATAGGTTAGATTTAAAGAAGGATTACACTGAAGCAAATAGAGTTATTGTACAAATCTTGAGGAAACTTAGACATATGTCTGAAGATATCCCAGTTATTTTGATTAGTCAGATATATGATGGGGAAGAAGGTACAAAAGTTCTTGGTGGCAAAATGATTCAAAACTTTTCAGATTATATCTTGGAGTTGAGTAAAGATCCAAGGAAAGCCAAAATGATAAAACCAGATGAGAAAGAATTTTTATTTAAGATTGAAAATAAAGGATTAGTTAAGATTTAGTTTTCTTTTTCTTGTGTTCAATATTTTCTGTGTGTTTACATTTAGGATAATTACTGCATGCTATGAATGCTCCGTACATGCTTTTTCTAACTACCATTTCTCCGCCACAGTCTGGGCATTTTTTTAATTTTTTAGGAACGTCAATCTTTTTTGTTGGGCATTCTTTGTTTATACATAATTCTAATGGCCTTTTTCCCTTCTTTATCACTTTTACTTTAGGATATTTACACTTATCACATATCTTTCCTGACGATTTGATTAGTGCGCCTCTTGGAACGCCCATTATAGTTTTACACCCGCTTTTATATTGATCACATGCAACAAAAGGGCCAAATTTACCGAACATTAATCTTAATTTTCCCTTTTTACATTTTGGACAATCACCAATTACATTTTCATCTGCAGTTGCAACTAACAATGATTTTCCAATGTTTCTTTCGTTTTTCTTGAATTTGTTTAATATTGTTTTTAGAACTTTTTCTGCTTTCTTTACTACTACTGCTTCTTTTTGTTTCTTTGCCCTTATATTCTCCATTTCTTTTTCAAAATCTTTTGTTAATTTTTCATCAATTATTTCTGGAGAATATTTTTCTAGTGTTTGTATTAATTTCATTCCTAGGGGGGTTGCTGTAACTTGTAATCCGTCAATATATTTTCTTTGGTAAAGTGCATCAAGTATTAGTGCTCTTGTTCCCTTTGTTCCCAGCCCTCTTGTTTCCATTTCTTTTATTATTGAAGCTTGACTGTATCTCTTTGGAGGTTGTGTTTCCTTTTCTTCATCAATTATCTTGTATGGTTTTACTTCGTCTCCTTTCTCTATTTTTGGAAGGATCATTTCCTCAGATTTTATGAATGGTCCATAGATTTCATACCATCCTTTTTCTATTACTCTTGATCCTGTAAGAATGAATTTTTCTTTGTTAACATCTATTTTTACTTTTGTGTGTTCTTTCTTTGCACTATCTCCAAATGTTGCTAGGAATCTTCTTGCAATTAAAGAGTACAGTTTAAGGTTGCGTCCTGCTAGACTTCTTATTTCTCCAGTTGGATATATTGCTGGATGTGCTGGATCCTTTTTTCTTCCTTCTGTTGGTATTAGTATCTTTTTTTCTAGAAGTGAATTACAAATCTTATTTAGCATAGGTTGTTTTCCTAATTTCTTTATTATTTTTTGATAGCCAATTGATTTTGGAAGTTTTTGGGAACTTGTTCTTGGATAAGATATTAATCCCGCTGTGTAAAGATCTTGTGCTATCTTGGACGTTTCTTTAGGAGTTATTCTCAATGTTTTGTATGCTTCTGTTTGTAAAGTTGTAAGATCGAATGGTGTTGGCGGGGAAACAGATTGGTTTTTCTTTTCAACTGTTTCTATAATTGCCTTTTTTCCCTTTGTTTTTGTAAGTATTTTTTTGACGTCTGCTTTCTTTATGAATCTGTCTTTTTGATGTTTTGCTTTTATTTTTGTTTTGTTTAAAGTTCCTTGTAAATGTAATTCCCAATATTTCTGTGGAACAAATTTTGCTATTTCTTGTTCTTTTTCTACTATTAATTTTAGGGTTGGTCCTTGAACCCTTCCAGAAGACATTATTCTAAATCTTTTTGTTGCATTCTTTATAGAAGTCATTAATGCATTACTAATATTTATACCATATAGCCAATCTAAGTGGTGTCTTGTTTTTCCTGCTTCAATCTGGTGGAAATCGAGATGTTTTGCTGCTTTTTCATATGATTCTATTAATTCATCTTTTGTTAAAGTAGAGAATTTCATCCTCCTTGCATCTTTTTGATTACAAATGAATTTTACCACATTGAACCCTATAACGGATCCTTCTACATCGTAGTCTGTTGCAACTGTGAATTTATCTGCTCTTTTTGCTAATTGTTTTAGAACGTTTGCATAGTTTCTTGTGTATTCCGCATTTTTATCTATCTCATACTTTGGTTTCCATTCAATGTTGAAAATTGGATATGATCCATTTCCATTTTCAGTTTTTGCTAATCCAAACAAGTGTCCAACTGCACAACCAACAAGTATTGATTTTCCTTTATGTTTTAGTTCGTAATACTTTACTTTGTTTACTGTTTTTTGTGTTGGTTTCGTATCTGCTAGTGCTGTTGCTATCTTTTCTGCTTGCGCTGGTTTTTCTGTAATAATTAGCTCAACCATGAAGTTTTAGGGCAAGAAAGACTTTTTTAAGTGTTTTGGATAAGAAAAAAGAGAAATTATTGCCTTATTTCAAAGGCATCTGCACACTTTCTTGAGCAAAATCTATGCACTTTTCCATTAATATCTTCTTCAATGAAATCTGTATCTTCAAGTATTTTGTTGCAGTTTGAGCAAGAACTTTCGTCAATATCATCTTCGTATCCCTTCATAAATCCTTCTTCTTCAGGATCTATTTCATCGTTTTCTTTTAGCTTTTCGGCTTCGTTATACACGTTGAATTCTTTGTTTTCTTCACTCATTTTATTTCCCCCTTATTTTTTTTATGTTGAACATGTGTTTCCTTAGCGGTTTTGGAACTACTATGTTTCCTTGACTATCTTGGAAGTTTTCTATTATTGCTACCATTGCTCTTGATGTAGCCACCATTGTATTGTTTAGCATGTGAACGTATTTTTTCTCTTCTCCATCAATGTATTTTATGTTTAGTGGAACTGCTTGGTAATCTGTTGTGTTGCTTGCAGAAGTAATTTCTTTGTAATCGTTTTGCCTTGGGAACCATGCCTCAATATCGTATTGTTTAGCTTGTTTGTAGCCCAAATCTCCTGAGCACATCTCAACAACTCTGAATGGAATCTTTAGTTTCTTGTAGAATTCTTCGCTAAGATTTTGCATTTCTTCTAAATATTTCCATGAGTTTTCTTGGTCAGAAATGATAACTTGCTCTACTTTGTAGAATTGGTGCATTCTGAAAAGGCCTTTTGTATCTACTCCCCTACTTCCAATTTCTTTTCTAAAACAAGGTGTAATTGTAGCTAATTTTATTGGCAAATCTTCTTTTCTGAAGGTTTTATTCTTGAATAAAGATACTAATGGATGTTCTCCTGTGGCAATTAGGTATAAATCTTCGTCTTCTAATTTGTAAATTACGCTTTCGAACTCTTCTAAGTTGATTGTGCTTGCAATTGTTTTCTTGTTTAACATTAGTGGTGGGCAGACTGGTCTGAATCCTTTGTCAACAAGCATATCCATTCCAAATCTTTGCAAAGCTAAGTCTAAAAGTGCAACATCATTCATTAAATAGTTGAATCCTTGTCCAGAATTTGTTCTTCCTGCATCAAAGTTTGCAAGATTTTTTTCTTCTATAAATTCTCCGTGTGATCTTAATTCAAAATCGTGTTGTGTTTTCTCTCCAAAAAATTTGAAAGGAACATTTTCACTTTCGTCTTTTCCTTTTGGAACTGAATCATGTAATATGTTTGGTATTTTTAGTAGATTGATTGTGATCTCTTTTTTCAGTGCATTCATTTCGTTTTCAATCTGTTCTAAACTTTTTGGAACTTCTTTTGCTTGCTTTAATAGCTGGCTCGTATCTTTTCCTTCC
Organism: Candidatus Woesearchaeota archaeon; assembly: GCA_964393215.1. Classification (GTDB taxonomy): domain Archaea; phylum Nanobdellota; class Nanobdellia; order SCGC-AAA011-G17; family PNOQ01; genus CAYFNK01. Next base: position 1,478 of record CAYMSW010000001.1, on the reverse strand, counting down.
TTTTTTTCTATCCTAATTTTGTCTGTTAATTCGTTTCTTTTGCTTCTTAATTTGTCTGATTTTTGTTTTAGAAATCTCCACTTTTTGTCATGTTCTAGAATTGTTTCTACTATCTCTTTCTTGTCAGAAACTCCTCTTTTTTCCAAAGAATTTATAACTTTGTCCTTGTTATCTCTTAAAAATTTTATGTCCAACATAGGATTACCTGGACGTTAGAATTTATATAAATGTTTTGATGAATAGTTTAAAAAGAGCTTTTTAAATGGAGAAAAGTTTACTTATATCTTCTAAAATATAAACCTTTAAATATAGTTAGAAGTTAGTAGGTTTGGGTGTTAATGGTGAGTGATACAGATATTTTTGAGGTGTTTTTCAGGCGTAAACCGTCGATGATTTTGGTTGCGTTGAGGAATAATCCTAAAGCAAGGTATGGGTCGGTTTTAGCTAAAGAGGTCGATTGTACATACTCTCATGCTGTAAAAATTCTACAGGAAATGGAAAAAAACAGGTTAGTTACTTTTGAAAAGAAAGGTAGAATTAAGACAATTAATCTTACTGAAAATGGTGAGAGAGTTGCAGATCATATTGAAAAAATAAAAGATCTTCTATAATTATGGCTTTTAGCAAAAGTTTTCCCAGAACTGTTGGAACTAGTTCTTATCCAATTTGGGAAGAGATTTTTTTGACTGAAGAAGAAGAAAAAGAGATAGAAAAACTTGCTGAAAAAGAGAACATCGAACTTATGAAGAAATGTTTTGATGAAGCAAAGAAAATTATTTCTGATAAAGATTTGAAAGAATATCAAAGCGATGTAGTTAATGTTGCTACTGCTTTATTTGGTAAGTTGGCTTCTCATTCGGTTTATCATAAAGAAGAAAAAGCAAAAGAAAAGTTTGATGAAAAATTTAGGAAAGTTGATGGTTTGTAAAGCTCTCATTAGTTGTAAGATCTTCCAAAACAATGTCTTCTTCTGCATTTGGATCTAAGAGTTTTTTCTTTGCTAGTTCTACTAAGCTAGCGTGCAGTCTTTGTGTGGTTTGTGTTGGATTTTCACCAAAGGTTGGCATAAAATGCCCGTAGTGTGGTTTCTCTCCTTCTCCAGATACCAGAAATTCTATATGGAGATAGTAGTTTCCATTTGGATCTGGCTGTTCGGCGTAACCTTTCATTTGGGGTGCTCCTTGTCCATCTTCCGTAATTTCAAACCTTGCTGGTGCATCTGTTGGATGTGGTAATTCTTTTAGAGTATAATGTGTTTCCATTTTGTCATGTGTTATTAGAACTAGTTTAAATTTGTTATGTAAGTAAAAGTGGGCCCGAGGGGATTTGAACCCCCGACCTTCTGGTTAAGAGCCAGACGCTCTAACCAAGCTGAGCTACGAACCCATAATTAGTTGCGAAGAAATTCGGTATAAAAAGGTTTTGTTTAAGAACTTTGGAATCTGATCCAGAAGAAGAGGATTAGGCCCAAAAATAGG